>CALZAP010000010.1 GCA_945614335.1 uncultured Prevotella sp. | reverse complement strand
GTGGAGGTGATGCCGAAAGACATCTGCTGGCATTTCATAGGCCACCTGCAGACCAACAAGGTCAAGTATATAGCTCCATATATCAGCATGATAGAGGCCGTAGATTCGATGAAGCTCATGGCAGAGATACAGAAGCAGGCGGCGAAAAACAACCGCACCATCGACGTGCTGCTCGAACTGCATATAGCGCAGGAGGCGACGAAATACGGACTGACACCCGACGACTGCCGTAAGATGCTCGACGAGGGGCTGTGGCGCGAGATGAAAAACGTGCGCATCCGCGGACTGATGATGATGGCGTCGAACACCGACGACGAGACGCAGATACGCAACGAGTTTATGACCGCCGCCAACTTCTTCGACGAAGTGAAGGCACGACACTTTGCCGACGCGCCTTACTTCGACCAACGGTCATGGGGTATGAGTGACGACTATCCGCTTGCTGTTGAGTGCAGGAGCACGATGGTGCGTGTCGGAACGAGGATTTTCGGACCTCGTGTATATTAACACTCCCCTGCCCTGACCCTTCGGCACCCTGCGGCCGTCGAGACCATAACAGGCTACGGGCGACGAGGCATCGGCCTCGACACCTTCCACTGACGCGGAACCGCCCATGAACTTGAACGAGACGCTGCTGGCTGACACCTCTGTAATGTCGGTCAGCGGCTTTTCTATGCCACCACCTGAATACCAGAAGGCGGGCAGAGGCGAACAGTCGGTGAACGACGTCACGCCACTGACTCCAGGGAAAGGGTCGCCAGCCGCCTCTTCCTTGTATGTGGCGTTGTCTATATACTGGCCACCATAGCGGCGCAACAGCTCGGCATTGACGGTGTTGACGTCTGTCCAAACGCTATTCGTCACGGTGGTCTTGAGATAATAGTCGCTGAGCATCAGGCCGTCGGCTGCCACAAGCGAGAAACGCGGATGACCGATGGTGTTATTCAAATTGTTGCCGCCTAAGCCGGCTATTTTGAATGAGTAGTCGTCGAAGTCGATATGATAGATCACAAGTCCGCGACCCAAGACCTTGCCGTTCCAAAGGTCGGAGGAATTCTCCACCACCTCAAGCATATAACACTCGGCAGGATTGACGGGATTGCTGATCTTGTAGCTGCCGCCACCACGCTCGGCCGTGGTCAGCATCACATCCTGCGATTGGTAAAGCTCAGGCACAGTGATCCAGCCCAGACGCTCGCGCTCCCAGCAGGTCAATGCCGTAGGGCGATAGCCGTTGAAGGTGTATTCGCCCAAGTCCATCAGTCCGTAATAGCCCAGTCCTACATCGCAACATTCCGAGGCGTAGCCATAGGTGGGATAGAGGTCGGGAAGACCGAGGGTGTGGCAGAACTCGTGGCAGAAGAGCCCGATGCCGCTCATCTTATAGCCTATGTCGGCTTGTTTGTTCTCTGAGCCATGCAACTCGTTGCTGACGCCATAACGGCATATCTTCACCCCGTCGAAGACCGGCGTGGAGGAGATATGACCTGACTGAGGCCAGATATAATCGGAACTGTTGGAAGCATAGTTCTCGCCATAGCCGGCGTAGATGATATACACGAGGTCGGCATAGCCGTCGCCGTCGGCGTCGTATTGCGAGAAATCGACATCGGCATCGGCGGCCTGACAGCTGGCCTTAAGCAGTGAGGTGATATCGTCGCGGCCGCGGCCGTAGGTCTTGTACGACTCGCTGAGCCGGTAAGGGCCGTAGAGGTCGAACTGGGGCGAATATCGTCCGCCGCTCATGTCAGAGAAATACTGGTTGACGCTACCGAAATTCTCATACATGACATGATCGGGATTGGTGCCCTTGCCGTTGAGACTGTTGTCAAACTGCCCGAAAGCATCGGGAAGGCGAAACTGGAGGTCGGAAAACTCGACCATGATGACAACGGCACGGGGCGAGCCGATAGCGGGAAATAAGGCGGGCGCCGAAGAGGAGCGCGTGGCGAGACGATAGCGACTGGCTGTCTCCATGCCCTTGGCTACCATCGACTCGCGGTCTTGACGCATCACTGCCATCGTCTCTGCCAACGCGCGCTGGCCAGGAGCATGGGCAAGGATACGCGAGGAAACGAGGTTGCCGTCGCTGTCTTGGTCGGCAAGATACAGGCCAGAACCGTCGTGGACGAGGATGGCGCCGTCGGTGGCGATGTAATAGTGGAAATACTCGTCGCCCACGAGCTGTACGTCGAGGCGGCTGCCGTCGGTCTGACGGAACTGGCTCCATTCGCGGAAGGCCTTCGCTGCCGACACCCGTTGCGACATGGTAACGGCAATGGTGAGAAGTAAGAATATTCTAAGTAACATAGTAGATAATTGTTGTTTTTTTCCAAAAATAATATTGCTTTTATTTGTCTTTCAATAATGTAGCTTTTAATTGTCTTTCAACAATGTAGCTTTTATTTGTCTTTCAACAATGTAGCTTTAATTGTTTTTCCCGAAATAATACTGTCCGCGACGACGCGTGACGCGACCGTAGTCGATGGCATGACGGGGACAATGGTGATAACAGGCGAGACACGTGGTGCAGCTGCCGTCGTGATGCCACTGCGGCTGGCCGTCGGCGAGCGACATATTGCCTACAGGACAGGCTTTGACACACTGACCACAACCTATGCAACGGGAAGCATCGGCACGGAACTTCTTGTCGGTGATCATGAAACGATTGAAAAAACCTCCAATGACGTACGACAACAGCCAGGCACACTTGCCCTTGACCAAACGCCACTCGCCACGACGACCGTCGAGAAGCAACGGCAGGAAACGCTCGAGGTCGGCTGATGCCTGACGGCATTTCTCCCTTTCACGCTCTATGGTGTCGGTGTACATAAACGGAAGGGCTACATAAGACTCGGGCATGACGAGCGAAAGGGCGGAATGGAGTTCTAAACCTCTTCGGCGCAACTCGCGCGAAAAGATGGTCATCGCCTCGCCGATATTGTCGCCGCAGGTAACCACAGCATAGGTCATGGCTCCGTCAGCGCCGTCGAGATGCATGCCACGAACGAAACGCCTGACAAGGGCGGGCGGCTGCCAGCCGTGAATGGGAAAACAAAAGCCAAGACGCTCGCCTGGCTCTAACGTATAGTGAAGACTGTCTGCTCCCGATTGCAGCGCACCAGCCATATCGACCAGCTCCTCGCCCGTGCACTGATTAAGACGACGGGCTGCCCAAGCACTGTTTCCGGTTCCTGAAAAATAGAAAATCATGCGCCAAAGGTACAACAAATCTTTGATTTCGCAAAATAAATGGCGGGAAAATATCATTTTTCACCGTTTTATTGCGTCAGATTGAAATAAATGTATTATATTTGCACTCGTAAAGTAGATAAATAACACACAAAAAAAATGAGATATTTCATTTCTCTGGCTTACGACGGCACCGACTTCCACGGATGGCAGATACAGCCTAACGGCAACTCAGTACAGGAAGAACTGCAAAAGGCACTCTCAACACTCATGAGACAACCTATGGAAGTGGTGGGCGCAGGAAGAACTGATGCAGGAGTACACGCCAGACAGATGGTGGCACACTTCGACAGTGACAGTGCCGTGGACTGCCAACAGCTGACCTACCGCCTCAACCGTATAGTGCCACGGTCGATGGCCGTATATAAAGTGGAGAAAGTGGCAGATGACATGCACGCCCGATTTAGCGCAAAACGGAGGACTTACCGCTATTTCGTCCACACGCGCAAAGACCCGTTTCTACGACATTATTCCTACCAATTACCATATTCACTTGACTTCAATCAGATGAACAAGGCAGCCTGCATTCTTCTGGATTATTCAGACTTCGGGGCTTTCTGTAAAAGCCACTCTGACGTCAAGACCACAATATGTAAGGTTACGGCAGCCAAATGGCATCAGACAGCGCCCGACGAGTGGTATTTTGAAATAAGTGCCGACCGTTTTCTGAGAAACATGGTGAGAGCAGTGGTCGGAACACTCATGGATGTAGGACGAGGAAGACTATCTCTCGAGGAATTCAGAGGTGTGATTGAAGGACGGAAACGAACGGCCGCTGGAGAATCTATGCCTGGCAACGCTTTGTTTCTCGAGAAAGTGGAGTATTAAGCTGGAAGTCAAAGAATAATACATCCCTCAAATAGAAAGCGATAACAAACAAATAATTATGTGGTTAATATTAGCATTTCTTTCGGCCGCTTTGCTCGGCTTTTATGATTCATTTAAAAAAAAGGCACTGGAAGGCAACGCCGTGATACCTATATTGTTTCTTAACACGTTGTTCTCGTCGCTCATCTTCCTGCCGTTCATCATCGTAAGCTACACAACAGACGCACTCGACGGAAGCCTGTTTCATGTAGCAAGCGGAGGATGGGAAACTCACAAATACATCATACTGAAAAGTTTTATTGTGTTAAGCAGCTGGGTATTAGGCTATTTCGGAATGAAACATTTGCCACTCACCATCGTAGGACCAATAAATGCCACGCGACCGGTTATGGTGCTCGTGGGAGCACTGCTGATATTCGGAGAGAGGCTCAACGTATGGCAATGGCTCGGTGTGGCATTGGCTGTGATATCATTCTTTATGCTAAGCCGAAGCGGAAAGAAAGAAGGCATTGACTTCAAGCGCGACCATTGGATATGGATGATTGTGGGAGCCGCCCTGCTTGGAGCGATAAGCGGACTCTACGACAAATACCTTATGGCCTCGCCGGCCGACGGAGGAGTAGGACTTGACAAAATGATAGTACAGAGTTGGTACAACATCTATCAGTGCTTCATGATGGGCGCCATGCTTATGTTGCTCTGGTGGCCAAACAGAAAGAAAACCACCCCATTCAGATGGCACTGGTGCATTGTGTTCATCAGCATCTTCCTCTCAGCCGCCGACTTCGTTTACTTCTACTCGCTGTCGCTTCCTGGTGCAATGATAAGCATCGTTTCAATGATAAGGAGAGGCAGCGTAGTTGTGAGTTTCCTTTTCGCCGCCATAGCATTCCACGAGAAGAACCTCAAATCAAAGGTGATTGACCTCGCTCTTGTGCTATTGGGTATGGTTTGCCTATATATTGGATCAAGAGGTTGAATAAAATGCAAAATATTTATAAATACTGAGAATATGATTGATTATTTGAACGAAAATCTATGGCAGTTATGGGCCGTAGTCACCGTATTGTGTATAGTACTCGAAATGTTTACGAGCGGGTTCTTTATTATGTGCTTCGCCATTGGAGGACTGGCAGCTCTTATGACCTCTTTCTTTGTAGGCATTTATGTGCAAGTGGCGGTATTCGCCATTGTCTCAGGAATTAGCATCTTCTTGGTAAGACCTTTCGCCTTGCGCTACCTGCACTTCAACCGTGAACCTGTGCCAAGCAACGCCGATGCCATCATAGGGCGCGAAGCTATCGTGAGCCAAGATATTCCAGCCAACGGATATGGACGAGTGGCTATTGACGGCGACGACTGGAAGGCTACGGCCAACAGCGACATAAAGAAGGGGGAAAAAGTAAGAATCATTAGCAGAGAAAGCATCATTCTCACTTGCCAAGCGTTATGATTATTGTGTAACATCTAAATATTTACGATTATGACCTACGTATTGATTGCCATTGTGGTGCTTGTGTTAATTTTCGCGAAGATGGCTCTTGTCATCATTCCACAGTCTGAAACAAAAATTATCGAACGTCTGGGACGATACTACGCCACCCTGCGTCCTGGTATCAACATCATCATACCTATTGTAGACAGGGCCAAGGAGATTGTGGTGATGAGAGCCGGACGCTACGTATAC
The DNA here is from genome assembly GCA_945614335.1 of uncultured Prevotella sp. GTDB lineage: Bacteria > Bacteroidota > Bacteroidia > Bacteroidales > Bacteroidaceae > Prevotella. Next base: position 7,381 of record CALZAP010000010.1, on the reverse strand, counting down.
TCCAACTCCATAGACCTGCGCGAACAGGTGTATGACTTCCCAAAACAAAACGTGATTACTAAAGACAATGTCCAAACGGAAATCAACGCTCTGTTATACTTCCAGATTGTAGACCCGTTCAAGGCTGTATATGAAATCAACAACCTGCCCAACGCCATTGAAAAGCTTACGCAAACAACACTGCGTAACATCATTGGCGAACTGGAACTCGACGAGACACTTACAAGCCGCGACACCATCAACACAAAGCTGCGTTCGGTACTCGATGACGCTACAAACAAGTGGGGTATAAAAGTTAACCGTGTTGAACTTCAAGACATTACCCCACCTGAAAGCGTACTTACAGCAATGGAAAAACAGATGCAGGCAGAACGTAACAAACGCGCAACCATTCTCACAAGTGAAGGAAAGAAAGCCAGCGACATCCTACAGTCTGAAGGTGAGAAAATGGCCACCATCAACCGCGCCGAGGCTCTCAAGCAGCAGGCTATTCTCAAGGCAGAGGGTGAGGCTCAGGCAAGAATACGCAAGGCCGAAGCCGAAGCTATTGCCATAAAGAAAATTACTGAAGCAGTCGGCGAGTCGACAAATCCCGCGAACTACCTTCTTGCCCAAAAATACATTCAGATGCTGCAACAAATTGCAGAAGGCGACAAGACCAAAACCGTTTACTTGCCTTATGAGGCCACAAACCTTATGGGCAGCATAGGTGGAATAAAAGACCTGTTTAAAAGTGAATAAAACAAATAGGTGCGGCAATTTGCCGCACCTATATTTAATAAGTACTCATTAGTATTTCCTGAACGTAAGCTTTAACCGATTGGTATAAAGCACCATACGATCGTTTGTCAAGGTTACGATTTGAAGAGTGTCTGGCACGCGGTCAATGCCATATACATTAAAACACGACGTGTCACGAACGATAAGGTCTGAAGAATCGCGATTGTCTATTATCGGGTCATAAATGACAAGACGGTCAGAACCGCGCTCAAACCTGAAAAATATGTGTGGGGCACGAGTGCCATTGGTTGCAAGATGTTTCATTTCAAGCAGACGCTTCTGAACAGCCCAAAAAACAAGTGTCTCACGCGTGTCGCAACCTTTTCCGTTTGACAATGTATCAACCGATGTCATCTGCCAAAATCCATCGAAATCTCCATTTGACGAAGGCACGAGATCGCATGAGAACATCAATCCTGCAGCAATAAATATATATAAGAGGTGTTTCATCGCTTTTGTTTCTTACATAATAATCCTTTGTTAGCCAATGTGAGCTGAATACCGGAATTGTTGCCACGTAACGCTCCCCTGTCTATGGCAGCCGCTGCGCAGAGATGCCAATGATTTCCCAGAGAGAGATTGGCTTCGAACATTGCACTGAAATTTTCCTTCGGGTTTGAATAGGGTTTGCGGAATGTACCATACCCTTTCTGCCACGAAGCGAGGAAACGATAGTTGAACTTATCTGTAGGTGCACCAGAAAAACCAAGATGATACGCAACAAAGCGATTACAATTCACTTCTATCAATCCGTCGTTGTTGTATATCGGCGAGAGATACAATGGATTTCCTATCACCTGACCCCAATGTTGCCATCCGGTATAGAGGTGATGGTTGTAATAGTTGTCAAGACCGCTTACATGGTCGGGCATAAGCTGAGTATGATCGTGGTACAAAGGTCCGCTCTGATATTTTGTGTAGAGATATTCCACCACAATATTATTTATATACCTTGCCTTTTTCAACTTCAGCTCTGTACCGAGCATAATGTCACGCAAGTCGTAGAGCGTGTATCGACTTTTCACTTTTTCGTTCCACTCAGCTCCAGTGCCGTATCCATCATAGTCGAGGAAGAGCATTGCCGAATGGTCTTCAAAGTAATGGTCGGCATAAACGCCAAGATACCATGTATCAAAATCGGCATTTAGTCGCATCACCCAGCTTCCTACTATATTACCTGTAGCATTGCGGTAAGTTGTTTCTGTTGTCTCGCCACCTCCTGGCACAAATGCCTGTAGGAAGGCCTTCAACGATTTATCGTTCTCTATCTTTCTCATCGTCCCGTCAGACATGGGCCAATAAGAATTACCCGCCACCTGAGCCCCCATCTCCAATCCAGCTTCAAAAGAAATAGGAAGATAACGGTCGTCATTGCCAATCTTCATATAACCAGCCTTTGTATGAAGGAATGTGTCTTCCGTATATCGCGATTTCATCTGTGTCACGTCTTTCTGCCATCCGTCGTCAGTTGTCACTCCATAGGCAACATGTCCTTTTATGCTCACCCACCCTTTTGTACCTGGCACTTTCCAATATTCGTCGAGAGCAAGTCGCAAGGATGGCACAGGACGCGAATTGATACCAAGAGTTTGCGAACCACTGCTTAGCCTTTGGTTTTTGAGTTCCATTGGTTCTTCTTTGCTTCCCAATGTCAACCTTCCCTTAAGCCAACGTACTTCCACGAAAGCCTGCTGTACAACTGTTGACGAGGTGTAATGAAAGACTTGGGCTATATCTACACCAAAGCCCACGTCCCACTTTCTGTCTCGGTCAGCAGAAAATGGTCGTTCAACTGTGGCACGCATATATCCATTGGCTTTTGATAGAGAACTTAACCCATATTTATTTGCGTTAAGCCATAATGGAGTATGGCGTCCAACAGATGCAGACATCTGAGTGGACAAGGAAAAGTCTATTCCCTCGGTATCTTCAGAGCCCATATCAGCCTTGGCGACAAAAGGCGCAAAACAGAGTCCTCCCAAAACCATAAATCGCCAATAAATGAGTGATGATAGACATTTCATGGGTGCAAAATTACACATTTCAAACGAAACTACCAAACTTATTAGGGTTTTTCCTCCCTTTTGATAGGGAAAATCCCTTTGACTTTACCTCAAAAGGTATTAATTTTGCAGCAGAAATAAAAAAAACAATATGTTGAACAACTTAAAAAATATACGATTATGAAAAAGATATTGACTGCTTTAGTGGCATTGATGACCTTATCGGTTTCTGCCAACGCAATGAGTTATGAACAGGCTCGCAGAGAGGCATTGTTTCTCACAGACAAGATGGCATACGAGCTGAACCTTTCAGACGCGCAATACGATGCCGCCTACGAAATCAACCTCGACTACCTAATGGGAGTCACCAGCGTTGACGATGTGTATGGCACATATTGGACAAGGCGCAATCTCGACATCAGCTATATACTGCTCGACTGGCAATGGAACGCCTTCTGCGCTGCAAGCTACTTCTATCGACCTCTTTATTGGAGTGCAGGTTGCTGGCACTTCGGCATTTACGCCCGCTACCCTCATCGCTCATATTACTATTTCCACAGGCCTACTGTATATGTATCATATCGAGGCGGACACAGCTGGAGAGCTAACGGCGGACACAGCTACTACCATAGCCGCAGAGACCATTTCCACACTCCTGTACACAACGCTGGCATGAGAGACAGATGGGACAGAGGAGAAATTGGCAATCGTAATCACGGCAGACTGGAGAACAACCGCAACGACAGGTATAACAACGGTAATAACAGAAACGACAGGTATAACAATGGTAATAACAGAAATGACAGGTATAACAATGGTAATAACAGAAACGACAGGTATAACAACGGAAACAGAGACAATGGTAACAGATTTGATCACAACAAAGCTTTAGAAAGACACAGTTCCACAAGGGTTACAGTAAACAAGCGTGACGATAAAGGGAACACATTCAACCGATATGGAAATTCATTCAATAGAAACGGAAGCCCCGCTAACCGAGGCGGGAACTCATTCAATCGTAATGAAAACCCGTCAAGCAGAAGCGGAAGCTCATTCAACAGAAGCGGAAGCCACAATGGCGGAGGAAACAGAAATGGCGGCAGTTCTTTTCGACAGGCTGGAGGATCACGCCAGTCACAAATGAAATCAATGTAGGATACGACTAAAGTTCCAAAATTCTGATTTCACAGTTTGCCATTGGACGCACCTCGTTCATAGCCACTTTGTGATAAATAGCCTGAACGGCCTTGTTTATGATGCCATGACCCACAGCAACCACTCTGCAGTCAGGATATTCTGAACACACAAAGTCCAAAAAATTCTTTGCTCTACATAGAAGGTGGTCGAGCGACTCAATGTCGTCCGGCCACTTCTCGTCTTTCAAATCAGGAATGTAGCGTCCTGTAAAACCACCCCAGTCACGTTCACGCAACAGTTCTGTTGTCGAAACGTCGAGTCTGTGTCGGTTAGCAATGATGCAAGCCGTGTCATACGAACGTTTCAAGTCGCTCGACACCACTGCATCTATATGTTCTCCTGCCAGCCTGTCAGCCACCTCCTCAGCCTGCCTCATCCCTGTCTCGTTAAGCTGTCCTTGGGTTTGCCCCTGCATTATACGGTTTGCATTATCCACGGTTTCACCATGTCTCACAAGTATCAAAGTAGTCATTTGATAGTTTTTTCAATATAGCTTTTAATAATATTAATGCCTGTCTTGTTTTCTCCACCTAATGGTATGATAATGTCTGCATATTTCTTTGAAGGCTCAATAAACTGCTCATGCATAGGCTTCAACACTTTCAGATAGCGATCGATTACCATGTCCACAGTCCTTCCTCGCTCCACCACATCACGTTGTATGTTTCTGATGAGTCGTTCGTCTGAATCAGTGTCCACAAATATTTTTATATCCATCATATCACGAAGTTCTTTGTTTACAAGAGTCATTATTCCTTCTACGAGTATCACCGGTTTTGGCTCCACATGAACCGTTTCCCTAAGCCTATTGCTTATTATATAAGAATAGGTAGGCTGTTCAACCGATTTTCCCGACTTTAGCATTTTTATGTGCTCAATAAGCAACTGCCAATCAAAGGCGTCGGGATGGTCAAAGTTTATGGCACGACGAGCCTCGTCAGTCATGCCTGTCGTGTCGTTATAATAAGAATCGAGCGGCACCACAGCCACATAATGTGGAGGCAACGACTCTACAATCTTCTTTACCACAGTGGTCTTTCCCGACCCTGTTCCACCAGCTACACCAATTATTTTCATATTCGTCCTGTCTGAATTACATTTTGTGAATAAACCAAATAGATTGCATAAAACAGCACAAAAATACGAAAAACCCATGAAACAACAAACCTTTTACCCATATTTTTTACAGGAAAGAGAAAAAAAAGGCAAAAACATTTGCTGATTAGGAAAAAATATAGTACCTTTGCCGACCAAAAGAGAATTATAATTAATTATAACAATAATATTTAAACAAAAAATGAAAAAAGGTATTCATCCAGAGAACTATCGCCCCGTCGTATTCAAGGATATGTCCAACGGTGATATGTTCCTTACACGTTCTACTTGCAAGACAAATGACACAGTAGAATTTGAAGGCGAAACTTACCCAGTGGTAAAGATTGAAATCTCGAGCACTTCACACCCGTTCTACACAGGTAAGAGCAAGCTCGTCGACACTGCAGGTCGCGTAGACAAGTTCATGAGCCGCTATGGTAAGGCAGCCAAGAAATAAAAATACAACAATATTTCTATTGGCAAGACTTTGAAAGAGTGCATTCAGGTAGTTGCATATACCTGAATGCACTCTTTACTTTGTGACAACACCAAAAAAAATAATAAAAAATCTGAAAACCTTGGTCATATAGGAATTATTTCTTATCTTTGTACCAAAAAACAGAATACTAATAAAAATGAGCACAATTTTCGATTTTTCAGTAAAAGACAGAAAAGGCAAGGCAGTGGCATTGAAAGAATACGCCAACGAAGTCCTGCTGATTGTAAACACAGCCACAAAATGCGGATTCACACCGCAATACGAAGACTTGGAGAGACTCTATGAAAAATATCATAGCCAAGGATTTGAAATTCTCGACTTCCCATGCAACCAGTTTGGACAACAGGCGCCTGGAACGGACGAGTCTATACACCAATTCTGCAAGATGACTTACGGAACCGAGTTCCCGAGATTTAAGAAAATCAAAGTCAACGGCGACGATGCAGACCCGCTCTACAAGTTCCTCAAAGAACAGAAAGGCTTCGCTGGATGGAATATGGAACATCCACTTGCACACATTCTTGACGACATGCTGAGAAAAGACGACCCCGACTATCAGAGCAAGACAGACATCAAGTGGAACTTCACCAAATTCCTTACCGACAAGCGAGGTATGGTTGTGGCAAGGTTTGAACCAACAGAATCGTTGGACACCATAGAGAAAAAAATAGAGGAACTGCTTTCTCAGAATATATAAGTTGATTGCACACACCGCTTCAGACCAAAGCGGTAATTAGTAAAACTATAAATAATCATACAATGGAACAAAACAAAGTGGAACATGTTCGTTGCCTCATTGTAGGCAGCGGCCCTGCTGGATACACAGCAGCCATCTATGCATCAAGAGCTAATCTCAATCCTGTGGAATACAGCGGATTACAGCCTGGCGGACAATTGACACAGACTACAACAGTGGAAAACTTCCCTGGATATCCTGAAGGTGTCGACGGCAATCAGATGATGATGGACATCAGAGAACAGGCAGAACACTTCGGAGCAGACATCCGAGATGGAGAAATCGTAAAAGTAGACTTCTCTGAAGCGCCATACAAACTCACCACCGACAGTGGTCACGAGCTTACCGCCGATACAGTAATAATTGCCACAGGTGCATCGGCAAAATATCTTGGCCTGGACGATGAGCGCAAATACAATGGTCTGGGTGTGTCAGCATGCGCCACTTGCGACGGATTCTTCTATCGTAAGAAGACTGTTGCCGTGGTAGGCGGTGGCGACACTGCCTGTGAAGATGCTCTTTACCTTTCAGGACTCGCCAAAAAAGTCTACCTCATTGTAAGAAAGCCTTTCCTGAGAGCATCGAAAGTGATGCAGGAGCGCGTCATGGCTGCTGAGAACATCGAGATACTCTTCGAACATAACACTTTAGGACTGTTTGGTGAAAACGGTGTTGAAGGAGCACATCTTGTAAAGCGCAAGGGCGAACCAGACGAAGAACTGGTTGACATTGCCATCGACGGTTTCTTCCTTGCCATTGGCCACAAGCCTAACAGCGACGTCTTCAAGGAATGGCTCGACACCGATGAAGTGGGCTACCTCAAGAAGGTTGATGGAACACCACGCACAAAGGTGCCTGGAGTGTTTGTAGCAGGAGATGTTGCTGACCCTGTTTATCGTCAGGCCATTACTGCTGCTGCCAGCGGATGCCAAGCTGCCATTGAGGCAGAAAGATACTTGATGAACAAATAAGTTAAGGAGTTAAGGAGTTAAGAAGTTAAGGAGTTAAGGAGTTAAGAAGTTAAGGAGTTAAGGAGTTAAGGAGTTAAGGAGTTAAGGAGTTAAGGAGTTA
>CALZAP010000009.1 GCA_945614335.1 uncultured Prevotella sp. | reverse complement strand
ATCCATTCGACACAGGAATGTCTATAACCATTCCTACATTTCTGAAAATGTCGTTAGCCGCCTTGCATAATATAAAAAATAATGTACGCGTATAGGCTCTCATTCCTGATGCGGAATGCAAGTCGAGAAACTCCACGTCCTTGTTGTGATAAACTCGGTAATTAAGGCCTTCAACCTTGTTATTTACCTTTGCACTGACAGGTCCGAAGTCCATTTTCAAATTAATTTCATCAAAAATCTCAGAAAGTGAGCTTCCGATGCTGATATTTTCCGTTTTTTTATTATTTTTGCAACGGATTTGCAACTTTTGTTTCATATCCATGTCGTTTTATGGTTTTACGGCTGTAAAAGTACGTCAAAAAAATGACATATCAAAGAAAGCATAACTAATTTAAGTAAAAATATGTCGATTTGGATTTTTTTTAAGATTATCGGATCACTTGCACTGTTGATCTACGGTATGAAAGTGATGAGCGAGGCCTTGCAGAAGATGGCCGGCTCACACCTTCGCCACATTCTCGCGACGATGACCAAAAACCGGTTTACTGGCATGCTGACCGGTATGTTCGTAACCTGCTCCGTGCAGTCTTCTTCAGCCACCACGGTGATGACCGTATCGTTTGTCAACGCCGGCCTGCTGACCCTTGCACAAGCCATCTCGGTGATAATGGGAGCCAACATCGGAACCACTCTCACTGCCTGGATCATGAGTTTAGGATTCAATGTAGACCTCACGACAGTCATCTTCCCCGCCTTCTTCTTAGGCATCATGCTCATCTACTCCAAGAGCAAACGTTATATCGGAGACTTCCTTTTTGGTATTGCTTTCTTGTTTTTCTCACTTGTACTTCTCAGCGGAGCCGGAAAGGAACTCGACCTCGAACATAATCCTGCAGTAATTGAATTTTTCAGCTCCTTCGACACAGGCAGCCACCTCACCATCATCATCTTCCTCCTTATAGGCACCCTGATCACCTGCATAGTGCAGTCGTCGGCTGCCGTGATGGCCATCACCATCCTGCTCTGCTCCACTGGCGTGCTGCCCATCTATCTTGGCATCGCTCTCGTTATGGGTGAGAACATCGGAACCACGGCCACTGCCAACCTCGCCGCTCTCGGAGCCAACGCACAGGCCCGCCGCGCCGCTCTTGCCCACTTGGTGTTCAACGTGATAGGCGTTATCTGGGTTCTCTGCCTTTTCTATCCATTTGTAAACTTGGTATGCGACTTCGTCGACTACGACCCTAACGACCGCTCACTCACTCCACAGCAGTTAGCCAAGCGCCTGCCCATCATCCTTGCCGCTTTCCACACGGCTTTTAATGTCACCAACACATTTGTGCTTATATGGTTCATTCCTCAGATAGAGAAACTGGTATGCCACATCATCAAGCCGAAGACACATGAAGACGAAGAGGAGTTCCGCCTTCAGTATATTGGTGGCAACACCATCATGAAGACTCCGGAGCTCTCGGTTTTGGAAGCACAGAAGGAGATACAGCTCTTTGCCGAACGAGTTCACAAGATGTACTCTTTCGTACGCGAACTGCTCGGCACCACCGACTCCTCCGCCTTCAACAAACTCTTCACACGCATTGAAAAGTATGAAAGCATCACCGACAACATGGAGATAGAGATAGCGAAATATCTCGACGGAGTGAGCGACGCCCACCTTTCCGACGACACCAAGGCAAAGATTCGCGCCATGCTTCGCGAGATTTCCGAACTCGAGAGCATTGGCGACAGCTGCTACCACATCGCGCGCACTCTCAACCGCAAGGCTTCAAGCAAGGAAGACTTCACAGAGCGTCAGTATGAGCACATCCACCAGATGATGGAGCTGACCGACGACTCGCTCTGTCAGATGAACGTGCTGTTGCTTGGCCGCAAGGACAACTTCGACGTCAACCGCTCTTTCAACATAGAGAACGAGATAAACAACTACCGCAACCAGTTGCGCAATCAGAATATCAATGACGTCAACGACCACGAGTACTCATACGCCATCGGCACCATGTATATGGATATCGTGAGCGAATGTGAAAAGCTCGGCGACTACGTGATAAACGTCATCGAGGCAAGAATGGGCGTAAAAAAGTTGAAAATTGAAAATTGAAAATTGAAAGTTGACAAGTAAACAAGTTGACGAGTTGACAAGTTATTACTTTTGCTGCATTTGGCAGTCAGGCAATTAACTTGTCAACTCGTAAACTTCTTTACTCCCATTCGTGCTTCCACCACATTCACTACATAATCTCCGAGTTTCTCACACTCCTGTATTATGTCCATATACATTGTACCGATGGCGTAAGTGTATAGATGATTGTCCACGTCGTTTATGTTTTGGCTTCTCAGCTGGTTACGATAGTTGTTAATCTCGTTTTCAATATTAAACGAGCGGTTGATGTCGTTCTCAGCCTTATGTCCCACAAGCGTAACAATCATTTGCGACAAGGCGTCATCCGTGAGTTCCATCATCTGGTGTATGTGCTCATACTGTTGCTCAGTGAAGTCTTCCTTGCCCCTCATTCGTCTGTTGATGCTTCTGGCAATGTTGTAGCAGCTGTCGCCAATGCTCTCGAGCTCCGAAATCTCGCGAAGCATGGCGCGAATCTTCGCCTTGGTGTCGTCAGAGAGATGTGAGTTGCTCACGTTGTTCAGATACTTGGCAATTTCAATTTCCATATTGTCAGAAATGCCCTCATACTTTTCTATTCTCGAATAAAGCTTCACAAACTTGTCCTGATTGGTCTCCGCAAGCAGTTCACGCACCATGCCAAACATTCTCTGTATGCGTTCTGCAAAAGAGTGAATCTCCTTTTGCGCCTCAAGCACAGATATTTCCGGAGTTTTCATAATACCGGTCTGGATAAAACGAAGCCGGAAGTCGTCCTCGTCTACATTCTTCTTTGGCTTTATCACCTTACACACCAGTTTTTCTATCTGAGGAATAAACCATACGAGTATAGACGTGTTGGCAATGTTAAACGAGGTGTGGAAGGCGGCAAGCACAAACGACAGCTTGGCTGCATTGCTGATGAAGCCGGGGTCGCCCTTCACCATTGTGGCGTCGTAGCTTACAAAACCGCAAACAACATCGATGAAGGGACGGAACACACATAAAATCCACAACACTCCAAACACATTGAAGAACATGTGGGCAAGGGCGGCACGCCGGGCCTGAGTGTTGGCGGTGAGGGCGGCAATGTTTGATGTCACCGTGGTTCCAATGTTCTCACCCATCACGAGAGCAATGCCCTGGTATATAGGCAACACGCCTGTCGAACAAAGTATCATCGTGATTGCCATCACTGCAGCCGACGACTGCACACACATTGTCAGCACACTGCCTATCACGAGGAATGTTATTGTGGTCAAGAAGCTGTTGGGGTCAAAACTGGAAAAAAAGTCTAATACCGTTTGGTTGTGCGAAAGGTCCATGTCGATGCCTGTCTGTCGGAGAGTTCCAAGTCCGAGGAACATAAAGGAGATGCCGAAGATAAAGTCGCCGAATATCTTGCGTTTCTTGCTGTATATAAGCAATATGGCTATAAAGAAGGCGGGCCATACAAAGTCGGTGATGTTAAACGAGAAACCGGCACTCATAATCCACGCCGTCAGCGTAGTACCTATATTCGCACCCATAATCACCGAGATGGCCTGTGCCAAGGTAAGCAGTCCGGCATTCACAAACGACACTGTCATCACCGTAGTGGCGGTGGATGACTGCACTGCGGCCGTGATGAGTGCGCCAGACAGAATACCCGTAAAGCGGTTGGTGGTCATCGTGCCCAACACGTGTCGCAACTGTGGTCCTGCCATCTTCTGCAAGCTGTCGCTCATCGACTTCATACCAAACATCAGCAGGGCGAGAGCTCCTATCAACCTAAAAAATATCCAAACAGACATATACACATTGTTTTAATAGTTTTATCATATTATTGTAACATCGTTGTAATATGTATTACACACAACGTGCAAAATTAATGCAAAATTTCGAAACTTTCTATAATTCATCGAAATATTAACTTATATTAAGACGTTTGGGATTGGGCAACATAACCACGTTTGTAGAACAATAACACGGTTTTGTCAGATATTGGTAGAAAAAAAACATTTTCTATCCCCTGATTATGGACGGAAATAGGTATCTTTGCACACGAAATCTATAACAAACCGAATAACGACAAATAATATGAACAGATTCATTAAGACTTTTTGTCTTGCAGCTGCCATAACCGTGACATCGCTCACTGCTCAGGCAGCCGATGTGAAACACGAGTTTGCCGTGGGCGACAAAACATTCCTCATGGACGGGAAACCTTTTGTGGTGAAAGCGGCAGAAGTGCATTACCCACGCATTCCACGGCCATACTGGGAGCACCGCATCAAGATGTGCAAGGCTCTTGGCATGAACACCCTCTGCCTCTATGTGTTTTGGAACATTCACGAACAGAAGGAAGGCGAGTACGACTTCACTGGACAAAACGACGTGGCAGAATTCTGCAGGCTGGCACAGAAAAACGACATGTTCGTCATCGTAAGGCCTGGACCTTATGTCTGCGCGGAATGGGAAATGGGCGGACTGCCATGGTGGCTCCTTAAAAAGAAAGACATCAAGCTGCGCGAACGCGACCCGTACTTTATGGAAAGAGTGCGGCTGTTTGAGAAAGAAGTGGGAAAGCAGCTCGCTCCGCTCACCGTGGAAAACGGCGGACCTATCATCATGGTTCAGGTGGAAAACGAGTATGGTTCATACGGCACCGACAAGCCTTACGTGTCTGAAATACGCGACATCGTCAGGCAGTCGGGATTCGACAAGGTGGCCCTGTTCCAGTGCGACTGGTCGAGCAATTTCACCAACAACGGCCTCGACGATCTCACATGGACAATGAACTTCGGCACAGGTGCCAACATCGACCAGCAGTTCCGCCGACTGGGAGAACTGCGTCCCAACGCCCCGAAGATGTGCTCTGAGTTCTGGAGCGGATGGTTCGACAAATGGGGAGCACGCCACGAGACACGTCCTGCCGACGACATGGTGGCCGGCATCGACGAGATGCTGTCAAAGGGCATCAGCTTCTCGCTCTACATGACACACGGAGGCACTTCCTTCGGTCACTGGGCAGGCGCCAACAGTCCCGGCTTCGCTCCCGACGTCACAAGCTACGACTACGACGCTCCCATCAACGAGTGGGGTCTGCCTACTGAGAAATACTGGATTCTGAGACGCACTATGGAGAAATACAACGACGGCAAGAAGATGCCTTCTGTTCCGAAGCCCGTTGCTCCCATCGTCAGTGTTCCTCAATTCAAGTTCACCGACTATGCCCCTATCACATGTGGCATCGACAAGACATTGAAGAGCCGCGACACAAAGACCATGGAAGAACTCGACATGGGCTGGGGCTCGATGATATACGAGACAACCCTGCCTGCCATTACGCAGCCGGCACTGCTGACCATTGCCGACTGCCACGACTTTGCTCAGGTGTTTATCGACGGTAAATACATCGGAAAAATCGACCGTGTGAAAAACGAGAAGAGCCTGATGTTGCCCGCCACAAAGAGCGGTCAGCGTCTCACCATACTCATCGAGGCCATGGGACGCATCAACTTCGGACGTGCCATAAAAGACTTCAAGGGCATCACCGAACGCGTGACACTGACATCGGAGATTGAGGGCCACGAGCAGACTATAGACCTGAAGAACTGGACTATAGCCACACTTCCCGACGACTATGCCACAGCCCAAAAGGCTCTTAACATATCTCACTCCTCACTCCTCTCTCCTCTCTACTCCAAATCCGGATACTACCGCGGAGTGTTCAACCTGAAGAAAGTGGGCGACACGTTTATTAACATGGAAGCGTTCGGCAAGGGACAGGTATATGTCAACGGTCATGCCATAGGCCGATTCTGGAACATCGGTCCGCAGCAGACCCTTTACGTGCCTGGATGCTGGCTGAAGAAAGGACAGAACGAGGTGGTGGTGCTCGACGTGGTTGGTCCTAAGGGCGAAGCAGTGGCATACTGCCAGGACAAGCCAGAGCTCGACAAGCTAAACCTTGAGAAAAGCAACAAGCACAACAATCCCGGCGACCGTCCCGACCTTAACTCTGCCACACCGGTGGCCAAAGGAGAGTTCAATGGCGGCAACGGATGGCAGACAGTAAAATTTGGCAAAGAGGCCCGAGGCCGCTATCTTGCCATTGAATGTCTCTCCACTCACTCCAACGACCAGGCAGCCATTGCCGAGCTGTATCTGCAAGGCACCGACGGAAAACGTCTTAGCCGTGAACCATGGACAGTGAAGTATGCCAACAGCGAAAACGAGATTGGCAACCACACCGGCGACAAAGTGTTCGACCTTCAGGAGTCAACCTACTGGCAGACCCAGCGCGGCAGCGACTTCCCCCATCTGTTAGTCATCGACCTTGGTGCCGAGCAAACCGTCTCCGCACTTGAATACCTTCCCCGTGCCGAACAAGGCGTTCCTGGAAACATCAAGGCCTACAAGATTTTTATATATTAAAGTTTTGCATGAGCTCAATCCTCAGAAGTTAAGGAAGTTAAAGACATAACTTCCTTAACTTACTTGCCTTCATTAACTTCTTTAACTCCGACAGTTGAGTTAAAAACTCTCAAGACATTATCAATCTCGTCATACGTGACATCATCAGGGCAGAGGGCCTTTATGGCACCACGACCATCGGCAGTGCCAGCCTGTTGTATGGCTTTGCGTATTATTGATATATGTTCGGGCGGGACGAGCTCCTCAAGGGCTATCTCGCCAGTTTCTATATACCGGCCGAGATGTCCTGCAATGGTGGAACGGTTTAAGCCGCGAATGGACGCCACTTCGTCCACGCTTTTCCCTTCCTTATATAATTTATAGCTTGTAACCCAGGTTTTTTCCTTTTCCTCTTTAGGTTTTTTCTCTTTTTCCCTCCTCTTCCTCTCCGGCTTCTCCATCGCCATCACCTGTGATCTCTGTTTCTCCTTGAGATAAATCTCTATTGAAAAGCCTTTTTGCCCGATGGCTTCAAGAAGCAGAATGTGGAAACGGCAGAGCTGGGTTAGGGAGGACAGTGTGTCGTCGTAGCGTCGCATGGCCTCCTTATTGTTCGACTGTAACTTTTTCGACACCTCAAGCAGGCGTTCGAACACCTCTTCGATTTTCTTTCGGAAGTAGCCCGCACTGTTTCTTACTCTTTCGAGCAATGGTTCACTATTTAGTTTCTCGTGACTCATTGAGGCAAGCCCGGCAGTCCATTTTGCCGCGATGTCGGCAATGTCGGTGCGAAAAGTCTCCGCAGCCTGTCGGTGCATCTGCAGCAGTTCGGGATTCATCGAGGAGAAAAACTCCATCATTAGCCTCAACATGTAGCTCTCCGTGGTCTGAAGCCTTGTAAAGTCGAAAAGCTCCACTATCAGCTTACGGTAGTAGTCTCTTTTCAGGTCGGGCAGTTGGGTTATGCTCCGTTCCGCCTCTATCTCCTGTCTGTCGATATACCTTTCCACTGTTTCGTCGCTGATGATGGCCGACGGAGTTATCTTCGACGCTATCACCACTCCTTTCAGACTCCTGCAGCGGCTGAGCGCCACATACACTTGTCCCGGTGCAAACGACCTTCCAGCGTCTATTATTGCCCTGTCGAATGTCAGTCCCTGGCTCTTGTGAATGGTTATAGCCCAGGCTAACCTTAACGGATACTGCCGGAACACGCCCATCACCTCCGTCTTTATCTCCCTTGTCTTCTCGTCAATCGAATATCGAGAGTTTTCCCATTCCAAGGGCACCACGTCCACAGGTGTCTCCTCGCCGGTACACAATACTCTCACCATCTCATCGTCGAGTTCCACCACCCTTCCAATCTTTCCGTTGAAGAACTTTCCGTCGGTGTCGTTTTTCACAAACATCACCTGAGCTCCCACTTTCAGAGTGAGGTATTCAGCCGTAGGGTACGACATTTCGGGGAATGTGCCCTCTATCTCCGCCCTGTAAGTGAACGGCTTTGTGGCGAGTGTCTTCATCTCGTTGTCGTTATATTCGTCGGCCGTCCTGTTGTGTGTGGTAAGTCTGATATATCCTTCCTCCACCTTCGGTCTGAAATCGGGATTATACCTTGAGTCGAGCGTGGCGAAGTCTTCCGCAGTGGCCACTCCCTCGCGTATGTGGTTCAGTATGTCAACAAAGGCGGCATCGGCCTGTCGGTATATTTTCTGCAATTGAATGGTCACATAGTCAATCTTTTGCAGTGCCTTGCTGCCGAAGAAGTAAGGCGTGTCGTAATATCCGTGGAGCACCTCCTCGTCTTCTGGAGTCACCACGGGCGTGAGCTGTGCCAAGTCGCCAATCATCAGCAGCTGCACTCCCCCGAAAGGCAGTCTTCCGTCGCGGTATCGCCTCAACACGTTGTCGATGGCATCGAGCAGGTCGCTCCTCACCATACTTATCTCGTCGATGATGAGCAAGTCGAGCGAAGAGATAATCTTCCGTTTCTCTTTGCTGAAGTCATATTTCTGCTGTACCTTAGCCCCCGGCACGTATGGCGACAGCGGCAACTGGAAGAAGGAGTGTATGGTCACCCCACCGGCGTTGATGGCCGCAACGCCAGTAGGAGCCACGACCACCATCTGCTTCTTGCTTCTCTCCACCACTGTCTTGAGGAAAGTCGTTTTTCCTGTTCCCGCCTTTCCTGTCAGAAAAATGCTTCTTCCTGTATGCTCGACAAAGTCCCATGCCTGCCTGAGCTGTTCGTTACGTTCTGTCGACATAATATTTTATTTAAAGTTTCGCAAAGGTAGTGAAAATCATCAACAAAAAATAAGCATAACCAGAAAAAAAGGAGGTCAGATAACATTATTTAGCATTTATGCTTCTCCATATCGTTTTTTCTTTGTACTTTTGCAGCCGATATGGCACAGAACAGAAAACTCCGTACCGTAGAGATGCAACGTCTTACGGTAGAACAATTCCGCGAAGCGGGCAAGACACCATTAGTGGTTGTTCTCGACGATGTCCGCTCCATGTACAACGTAGGCAGCGTATTCCGCACTGGCGATGCCTTCCGCATTGAGGCTCTTTACCTCTGCGGCATCAGCGCCACTCCACCCGCCACCGAGATTCACAAGACAGCCCTCGGAGCCGAGGACAGCGTGGCGTGGCGGCATTTCGACACTGCTCTCGAAGCCGTTGAAGAACTGAAGAGACTTGGTTACGAGGTGCTGGCCGTAGAACAGTGTGAGGGCAGCACCAAGCTCAACGAGTTCACGCCCGTGGAAGGCAAGGCCTACGCGGTGGTGCTCGGCAATGAGGTGAAGGGAGTACACCAGGAAGTGATAGACGCCTGCAACGGATGTCTCGAAATACCACAATTCGGCACAAAACACTCGATGAACGTGAGCGTCACGGCAGGTATTATTATGTATAAGTTCGTTTTTTGAAAAATTATCAGAAAATATTTTGTAAGTCGGTCAAATTTAACTAATTTTGCAACGTTTTTTGAAACAAGCAGTAAATTAACAACAAAAATATTATGGCATATACACGTATGACCGCTGCCGAAGCCGCAGCGCTGATCAAGAACGGAGAGAACATTGCCCTTAGCGGATTCACACCCTCAGGTGCCGCCAAGGCCGTGACTAAAGAGTTGGCCAAGATTGCCCTCGCCGAACACGAGGCAGGCCGCGAATTCCAGGTGGGCATCTTCACCGGTGCCTCAACCGGACAGAGCACCGACGGTGACCTCGCCAACGCACAGGCCATCCGCTACCGCGCACCTTACACCACAAACCCTGATTTCCGCAAGCATGTCAACATGGGCGAAATTGCCTACAACGACATCCACCTCTCACAGATGGCTCAGGAACTTCGCTATGGTTTCATGGGACAGGTGGACTGGGCGATACTCGAAGTGTGCGACCTTGAGGAAGGCGAGACCACATGCAAGGCTTACCTCACCTCTGCAGGCGGCATCAGCCCCACAGCAGCTCGCCTTGCCAAGCACGTCATTCTCGAGCACAACCACTTCCACAGCCCCGACGCAAAATACCTTCACGACGTATATGAGCTTCAGGATCCTCCTTACCGCCAGTGGATTCCCATCACCAAGGTAGACGACCGCATCGGTACTCCATACGTTGAAATCGACGCATCTAAAATCGTTGGTGTAGTGGAATGCAATATCCCCGACGAGGCACGCGCCTTCAAAGACCTCGACCCCGTGACGACACAGATAGGAAACAACGTGGCAGAGTTTCTTGCAGCCGACATGAAGCGTGGCATCATACCGCCTTCATTCCTCCCGCTGCAGAGCGGTGTGGGCACAACGGCAAACGCCATACTCGCAGCCTTGTCGATGGACAAGAACATTCCCGACTTCAACATCTACACCGAGGTGCTTCAGGACGCCGTAGTAGACATGATGCTCAACGGACGTGTGAAGAAGGCCTCGGCATGCTCGCTCACCGTCACCAACCCGAGCCTCATGAAGGTGTATGAGAACATCAACTACTTCAAGGATAACCTCACACTTCGCCAGAGCGAGATTTCCAACCATCCCGAAGTGATACGCCGACTCGGCGTCATCGCCATCAACACCGCCCTCGAGTGCGACATCTACGGCAACGCCAACTCTACTCACATCTCGGGAACAAAGATGATGAACGGAATAGGCGGCTCGGGCGACTTCGAGCGCAACGCGTATATCAGCATCTTCACATGTCCTTCAGTAGCCAAGGGCGGAGCCATCAGCTCTATCGTGCCGATGGTAAGCCACCACGACCACACTGAGCACGACGTTAACATCATCGTCACAGAGCAGGGTGTAGCCGACCTTCGCGGCAAGAGCCCAATACAGCGTGCGGAGTGCATCATCGAGAACTGCGCCCACCCCGACTATCGTCAGCTGTTGTGGGACTACCTGAAGATTTCGAAGATGGGACAGACACGCCACAACCTCCCGGCTGCCTTTGCCTTCCACGACACTCTCATGCGCAAGGGCGACATGCACCTCACCGACTTTGCCGAGTACGTGAAATAAGGAGAATAAGGAGTTAACTAATTGAATGACAGACACCAAATTTCATAAATTTTTCATCACAGGAGGCGAAGGGCAATTACCTTCGCCTCCTGAACATTTTAACAACCCGTTCGACTACAAGCCTCATCCCCTCTGCCTGCTTGCCGCCGAACAGATTACCACATTCATCAAGGATAACAATGAATGGAACATCACGCTGTCGAAGGGAAAGATGCTCGGAGTGCTCGTGGTGGAACACCAAGGGCAGACAGGATTCCTCGCCGCTTACTCCGGACAAGTGGACATCGCCGACACCATGGGCTATTTCGTGCCTCCCGTGTTCGACTATCTTCAGCCCGACGGCCATTTCAAGCGACACGAGGCGGAGATAAGCCTGCTGAACAAGACTATATCAGAACTTGAGAGTGCCACCGACCGCCAACAGCTTTTCGAGGAAATAAAGAAAGCCCAAAGTGACGCCCTGCATGAGATAGACGCCTTCCGTCAGGTGATGTACAAGTCGAAAGCCACGCGCGACTTCCTCAGACAGCAAAATCCCAATGAAGAAGAACTGTTGCGGCTGGAACACGAAAGCCAGCACGAGAAAGCCACTCTTGTGCGCATTAAACAAAAATGGAAAAAACTACAGGCCGAACTTGACGCCCGAATGGCGGAATACGACATTGAGATAGAAAACCTCAAGCACGAGCGCCAACAACGGTCGGAAGAACTTCAGGCATGGCTCTTCCGCCATTTCGTGATAAGAAATAACCGTGGTGAGGAACGCGACCTCATGGACATCTTCAAATATTCTCCAACCGGCATGCCACCCTCAGGCTCAGGAGAGTGCTGTGCGCCAAAACTTCTGCAATATGCCTTCATCCAAGGCATGCGTCCGCTCTGTATGGCTGAGTTCTGGTGGGGTGAATCGCCAAAGAACATCATCCGCCGACATTTCGACTTCTATCCCTCTTGCCGCGGAAAATGCCTGCCCATACTCTCTTTCATGCTCGACGGCATGAACTTGGAAAATACACACATTCGCCGTAGAAGGGTGAAAGACATAGAAATCATATACGAAGACGAGAGCCTTGTGGTGTTACTTAAGCCCTCTGGACTGTTGTCGGTACCGGGAAAAAACGACAAACTCTCAGTGTTCAACATTCTTCTCGAACGTGGATACACGCCGAAGGTAGTCCACCGTCTCGACATGGACACCTCGGGCCTTCTCGTTGTGCCCCGCACCGTGGAAGCTCACCACCACCTACAGCGTCAGTTTTTCAACCGCACTGTGAAGAAGCGCTATGTGGCCATTGTAGAGCCAATGGTAGGCATCACTCTCGAGGAGGGCGACCACGGCACCATCGACCTTCCGTTATGTCCCGACCCGTTCGACCGTCCTCGTCAGATGATAGACTATGAGTACGGCAAGCGAGCCATCACCGAGTGGCGTGTGATAAGTCCCCAGCCCTCTGGCCTTGGTAGCGGCGAAGTGATGCTCTCCCTCGTGCCTCACACCGGTCGCACCCACCAGCTTCGCGTCCACTGCGCCTCAAGCGAAGGACTCGCCTCCCCCATCAAGGGCGACCCTCTCTATGGCCACCGTGCCGAGCGTCTGTGTCTCCACGCCGAGTATCTTGAGTTCACTCATCCCGTCACCGGCAAGCGTATGCGGTTCAGCGTTCCGGCCAAATTTTAAGCCTCCCCGAAAAAGGGAGGCTTTCAATGTCATCGAGTTATTTCTTCCAGTCCTTTCTTCACTATTTCGCTTTCCTCGTTGATGATGGCGAAATACTCGCTCATGTCCCAAAGGTCGCGGGCTACAAGGGCTTTGAGCTGTAGCTTGAGTCGCGGCATGGCTTTCTCAAGTTCTTCGTCGTCTTTTGGCTTAAGGTTTTGCTTGGCGGCATCAGCCACCATGCGGTCAATCTCCTCCTTCGGGAACTCGTAGTTCTGTCGGAAGTCGTTGAAGTCGGTATAACGCTTCTTCAGCTCCTTGCGGTGAGCGTCGACATAACGCAGGTTGGTGTTGATGATGAAGCTGCGGGCCGAGAGCTGGCGGTGGAAATTGGTGTATGTTGTAGTGTCGAGAGGCACGAAATGGTCGGGCATGATGCCTCCTCCGCCATACACTGTGCGATGCTTACGCAGAGTGTAGCACTTCAGCGAGTCGGCGAAATGGATGCTGTCGGCATTGGTCAGCTCGCCGTGCTTGAGTCTGTTGAGCACGTCCATGGCATAGTCTTCGGACTTTCCCTTCTCGTAAGGCTTTTGTATAC
>CALZAP010000008.1 GCA_945614335.1 uncultured Prevotella sp. | reverse complement strand
ATGAGCGACTGGCTCTCGCAGTTCAGTTATCGCATCACGCTCTCGCCGTGGATATACCTCACCGCCGGTGCCGTATGCTTCCTCATCTCGTTGTTATCCACAATAATACAGAGTTGGGTGGCGGCAAATGAGAATCCTGTAAAACATATTAAAGATAATTAATTTAATGATAAGGAGTTATGAGGGGAAGTTATAATAAGGAGTTATAATAAGGAGTTATGAACATAAAATCTTACATTACGTTTCTATCAAGAAACAAGGTCTATACCGCCATCAACGTCTTCGGACTGTCCCTGTCGCTGATGTTCGTGATGCTCATTGGCGTGTATGTATGGCAGGAGTATCGGGTGACGCGCGACATTCCTGAGAGCGATCGCGTTGAGGCGATTGGCATGAACTTCGCCGGCGAGCAATACATCGGCACACATCACTATGTAGGAAAACAGCTTCAGAGGATGTTTCCCGAGATAGAGTCCGTGTGCGGAGTGAGCCGTATGGAACTGATGGTGAACAAGGGTGACGAGCGGCTTCGTGCTCAGGTGCTCACTGCCGACTCGACATTCTTCACCTTCTTTGGCTATCCGCTGAAGGAGGGCGATGCCACAAGGTGCCTTGAGGCAAAGAATGCCGCAGTGGTAAGCGAGAGGTTTGCTATGAGGATGTTTGGCGAGACCGCAGTAGTGGGACGAACCATCATGTTCAACGACTCGCTGAAACTCCATATCACGGCAGTGCTGGAAGACCTCAAGGGCCGAATATTCGATAACCCCGACATTGTCGTGAACTATGATTATCAACGCTTTGGCAACTTTGCAAATACCGATGAAGCTTTCCTTATTAATATGGTGAACCTGTCGGGATGTAATGTCTTCCTGAAGATGCACGAAGGCAAGACCTTTGTAGGTCGAGAGAAAGAGTTGACAAAGAGTTTCGCCAAGTTCTGGAAACATTTTGCTGAACAGAAACCCGACGAGGAAATGTTTACAGAGCCTTTCACGATGAAATATAAGGACGTGTTCTTCACCAAGGCGGAGGGCAACGGCACTTTGCGTTATGGTGACATTAACTTAGTGAGAATCCTTGCGGCAGTTGCACTCGTCATACTGCTTTTTGCCGTGATGAACTATGTCAACCTCACCGTGGCACAGTCGGGAAAGCGTGCCCGCGAGATGGCAGCACGAAGGCTCTTCGGGGCGCAGCGCAGGGAGATTGCAATGCGATTTGTTGGCGAGAGCATGATGCTCTGTGGTCTTGCGTTCCTCATCGCCCTACTACTCGCATTGGCTTTCTCACGTAGTTTTGGCGAATTGCTCTGTGCAAAAATGAATATGTCACTTTTGTTCAGTCCGATGTCCATAGGAATGCTTCTCGCCATTCTTGTAGTTACGGGCATCGTGTCGGGGGTAATTCCCGCTGTGGTGGCATCGAGGGTTGAGCCGATGGAGATAGTTCGCGGCACGTTTGTCCACAAGACAAAGATGACATTCAGTAGGGTGTTCATAGTGTTACAGAATGTCATCACCATCACAATGCTTGCCTGTTCGCTTGTAATGGTTCTTCAGCTTAAGCACTTAGTGAATGCTCCCTTGGGATTCCGCCAGGACAGCGTTCTGACGATTGACCGTGTGTCGTCTCCCGAAAGTTTCATACAAGAATTGAAGGCCCTGCCATGCGTGAAACTCGTATCGCCTTCGCAGGGGACACCTGCTGACGGCGGCAACAACCAAACCATTGTGGGCAGTGATGACTTTGTAGATATGCGCATACAGCATTTCGTGGTAGAGAAGGAGTTCTTCGACATATACGACATCAAACTCACCGATGGCAGCAAACCGAAGCCGGGGCATTTCTATATGAACAAGCGCATGGAAAACGACGTGAAGGCTTCAGAGGCAATACGCGACCCGCGCAAGACGCTTAAGGCAATTCAACTGATGAACCATAATCTCGATGAGCAGTATGGCGGCACATTCCGCGATTTCCGTATTTGCAGTATTGAATACGAGCCTCGCCCGATGCTTATATCCGTGGTGGATAAGGTGAAAAACTGTTGGGACCTGAACATCCTGATAGAAGGCGACCTTGAGGAAGGCTATAATGAGATAGCCCGACTCTATCATAAGGTGTATCTCGAGGATATGGATGCTGAAAGAGCACGTTTCGTTGACAAACAAGTGCAGGAAGAATTTGAGACACAAATCCGCACCTCGCGCATCGTCTCACTCTTTGCCCTTGTGGCGATACTTATCTCCATCCTCGGCTTGATAGCCATGTCCACCTACTTCATCGAGCAGCGGCAGAAGGAGATAGCTGTGCGCAAGGTGTTTGGCTCCACCAGTGGACAGATGCGCCGCCGGCTTGTGCGCACGTTCCTTATGTATGTCATTATAGCCTTTATCATCTCCGTGCCTATCGTGGTCTATTTCATGAAGGAGTGGATTATCCAATACACCTATCGCATCACGTGGTGGCCTTGGATAGCAGTGGCAGGAGCCGTCATCCTCCTCATCTCGCTTGCGGCAGTGGTGGCGCAAAGCTGGAGAGCGGCGAATGAGAATCCGATAAAACATATAAAAGATAATTAATTTAATGATAAGGAGTTATGAGGGGAAGTTAAAAAAGGAGTTATGATGAGGAGTTATGAGTTGCCAAATGTTTATGCGCGGAGGTCTATCAGCGCAAAGAGTATTGGCCCATTTTAACTTCCCCACATAACTTCCCAATTAACTCCCCATCATAACTCCCCAAATAAAAAAAACAATGATTAAAGTAGAGAATTTATCAAAGTCGTTCCGCACGGAAGAGGTGGAGACGATTGCATTGAATGGAGTGTCGTTCGAAGTGAAGGACGGCGAGTTTGTAGCTATTATGGGTCCTTCGGGATGTGGCAAATCGACATTGCTCAATATCCTCGGACTGCTCGACAATCCCACGGGCGGAAAGTATTGGCTCGACGGGAAGGAAGTTGACGCGCTTAAGGAGAAGGACCGCACCGACGTGCGCAAGGGGCAGATAGGCTTCGTGTTCCAGTCGTTCAACCTCATCGACGAGCTGAACGTGGAGGAGAACATCGAGCTGCCGCTTACCTATCTCAATATCCCCGCCAAGGAGCGCAAGCAACGGGTACAGGAGATTATGAAGCGCATGGCGATAAGTCATCGCGCCAAGCACTTCCCCCACCAGCTCTCGGGAGGTCA
Source organism: uncultured Prevotella sp. (assembly GCA_945614335.1). Classification (GTDB taxonomy): domain Bacteria; phylum Bacteroidota; class Bacteroidia; order Bacteroidales; family Bacteroidaceae; genus Prevotella. Next base: position 10,191 of record CALZAP010000008.1, on the reverse strand, counting down.
GCAGCAGCGTGTGGCCATTGCCCGTGCCGTGGTGTTCGGTCCATAGATGTTACTTGCCGACGAGCCTACCGGTAACCTCGACTCAAAGAACGGCATCGAAGTGATGAAGCTCCTCACCGAGCTAAACCAAGAAGGCACTACCATCATCATGGTAACCCATAGCGACCGCGATGCCTCCATGGCACAGCGAGTGATCAAACTCTTCGACGGGAAGGTAGTTGAAGAGTAAATCAAGTAATCATTAAGCTATAGAACTGACTGCTGTAATTTATTAGATATAGCTGAAATGATTATCTTATGAAGACTGCTTAGATATGATATGATAAAATAAGAATAGCTGTTGGTACGGTCGTTCCATGACTGGTGTCACGAGTGTTCCATAACTGTGGTACGGTCGTGACACCAGCCTTGGTACGACCGTGACACAGGGCGTTATTGATTTAATTTGCTGGTGACAGATAAAATCGTCTGTCACCTATCTGTCACCGCATTAAACTATTGTATATTAAGGTGTTAAGTCTAAGTGGTGACAGATGACAGATAAAACTAAATTTTTCACGCGAGCGTAAGGTAAACAGTCATAACCCTATCATTGGTTTCGGCATAAGGGAAAAGAACCAATAACATTATATCACGCAAAATGTTTTGATGTCTCAGCCGATGGTCATTTCGAAAACTCGCAACCACAATATAGCTGATTGTAGAAACCATATTCGCGAAGAAGTTGGTTGCGGCGCTCCTGCAAACCACCTTTTCGCCAGTTCTGAGCCCAGAACACCACTTGAGACGATGGCGTGGAAACGGCTGTGGCTGCGGCTTCGCCAGCAATGGTGATCTGCTCAAGACTTTTCCAACGGGAAGAGGCAAGAGTGGTGGCGAAATATTTTATGCCAAGGCGTTGGGCTTCTTTGGCGGTTTCAAGAAGGCGAAGACGGAAACATAGCTGACAACGACTTCCACGCTCGGGAGCTGATTCGTGACCGCGGACAGAGTCGAGCCAACGTTGGTGGTCGTAGTCGGCATCTATCCATCTGATGCCGAGACTCTCAGCGTGACGCTTACTCTCGTTTTTCCTCGTCTCATATTCTTCAAGGGGGAATATGTTGGGGTTGAAATAGAATATTGTGGGGCGCACATCGTGTTGCATCAACCACTCCACAATGGCCGACGAACATGGTGCACAACAGGCATGAAGCAACACTTCACGACAATCGTCGGGCAGTTCGATAGCCTCTTTGCGCTGTTTCTTCTTTAAGCATCTGTTCTCCATCATAATATATTTTTTCCTGCAAAAGTAATATAATAATTTGGAATATCGCACTTTTTGTTGTACTTTTGCACAAAAATTTGAGGAAGCATGACTTATCAAGACATTTGCAGGGAGATTGCCAACGTGGAAGACAGCCACGGGACAAGGGCTTACGACGAGAGGGAGGCACGTGCTGTGGCACGAATCTTGCTTGAGGATGTCCTCGGCTTCACTCTCGCAGACATCTACGGGGGGAAGCAGGTAAATTGCTCGGCAGACTTTATACGCGCCTTTAACCTTATAAGACAGGGGGTGCCAGTGCAGTATGCCGTGGGCAAGGCTCTTTTTGCCGACCGATATTTTAAGGTAACCAAAGGAGTGCTCATACCTCGACCGGAAACCCAAGAACTTTGCCTATGGGTTGCAGAAGACTGCAAAACGGCCGGCACTATACTTGACATTGGCACAGGAAGCGGATGCATAGCCATCACACTTGCATTGGAAACCATGGCAAAGGTGACGGCGTGGGACATTGCCAACGAGGCACTTCAGACGGCAAAAGCGAATGCCCAGGCATTAGGAGCCGATGTAACAGTGGAACGGCAAGACGCGCTCAAAGTGACTGACGACGGCAGACGCTGGGACGTGATAGTGAGCAATCCGCCTTATATCTGCCAGAAAGAGAAGGTTGACATGGAGGCTAACGTGGTTGACCATGAACCAAGCATCGCGCTATTCGTTCCAGACTCCGACCCTCTGATGTTCTATAGGGCAATAACACGATACGCATCCACATCTCTCAACAAGGGAGGATGCCTGTTTTTTGAAATCAACCCCTTATATGCCAAGGAAATGGAAACCATGGCAGAAGAGGAAGGTTTCGCACACTTTGAAACACGAGAAGACCAATATGGCAAGAAAAGAATGATGAAAATATGGAAAGAATGAAAAAAAAACACCTTTTTCTTCGCAATTCCAATTTTTCTTGTTACTTTTGCAAACGAAGAATATAATAACACATCATAATTATGGAATCTATAAAACATTTATTCGCACAGAAGCTCCTTGAAGTCAAGGCTATAAAGCTTCAACCCAACGACCCGTTCACATGGGCATCTGGATGGAAATCACCAATATACACCGACAACCGCAAGACTCTCGCCTATCCCGAGCTGCGCTCGTTTGTAAAGCAGGAACTGGTTCACCTCATCCACGAAGAGTTCCCAGAGGCTAATGCAGTGGCTGGTGTGGCTACAGGTGCCATTGCACAGGGAGCGCTGGTGGCCGACGAACTGCTGCTGCCTTACTGCTACGTGCGTCCGAAGCCGAAAGACCACGGCATGGGCAACCAGATAGAAGGCACAATACCGGAAGGCGCAAAGGTGGTAGTGGTGGAAGACCTTATTTCCACTGGTGGCTCGTCGCTGAAAGCTGTCGACGCTCTTCGCAAGGCTGGCTTCGAAGTGGTAGGTATGGTTGCTTCGTACACATACGGGTTCCCGGTTGCCGAGGAAGCATTCAAAGCTGCAAACCTGAAACTCGTCACTCTCTCTGACTACGAGCATACCACCGCCATAGCAGCCAAGACCGGATACATAAAAGAGGAAGACCTCGCGGTGCTGGCAGAATGGAGAAAGTCACCAAGCACTTGGAAACAGGAGAACAAATAATTAAGTTGACAAGTTGACGAGTTGACAAGTTGATAGTCAGTTGATAGAAATGGAACGTAGTAATAACTTGTCTACTCGTCAACTTGTCCACTAAAAAATAATATTTATGGCAAAATACGAAAGCAGTGTAAAGCAAGTGAACGCACCAGTGGAACGCGTTTACGCAGTGATAAGCGACCTGGAAAGGCTGCGTCCTGTAATAGAGATGGCGCAGAACAACGAGATGATAAAGGAAAAGTTGCGCGAGGCCGGACAAGACCCTGCACAACTCGAGAAACTGAAGGACATGAACTTGACATCCGACCGCGTCTCTTTCCCAGCGCCAATGGTGGGCGAAGTGGCTGTGGCTATTATAGAACGAGAAGAGAACAAATGTGTGAAGTTTGAGACCGAGAAGTCGCCTGTCGACGCAAACCTCTGGATTCAAGTGCTGCCTGTGACCGACACGACATCGAAAATGCGTGTCACACTCAAAGCAGACCTAAACCCGATGATGAAGATGATTCTCGGCTCAAAACTCGAGAAAGGCGTTGACCAGTTTGCAGACATGCTGTGCATGCTGCCTTATAATTTTATATAAGAGAGGAGTGAGGAGAGAGGAGTGAGGAGAGAGGAGTGAGGAGAGAGATTTGTTTTATTATTTAGTTTGAAAAAAAGGATGAAACTCTGGGAAAAAAACTTTGAGATAAACAAGGAGATTGAACGATTTACGGTAGGACGTGACCGCGAGATGGACCTCTATCTCGCAAAATATGATGTGCTCGGCTCTATGGCTCACATCACCATGCTCGAAAGCATCGGACTACTGGAAAAAGATGAGCTGAAGCCTTTGTTGGCTGAACTGAAAAACATCTACCATCTGGCTGAGAAGGGAGAATTCACCATTGAAGACGGAGTGGAAGATGTTCACTCGCAGGTGGAAATGCTACTCACGGAGAGACTGGGCGACCTCGGCAAGAAGATTCATAGCGGACGGTCACGTAACGACCAAGTGCTGGTCGACCTGAAACTCTTCACTCGCCATCAACTGAAAGACATTGCCGACGAAGTGAAGGTGCTCTTCGACGAACTCATACAGAAAAGCAACCAATATAAAGATGTGCTTATGCCTGGCTACACCCACCTCCAAGTGGCTATGCCAAGCTCATTCGGGCTGTGGTTTGGCGCTTATGCCGAAAGCCTTGCCGACGACATGCTGTTTCTTCAGGCAGCCTACCGCATGACCAACCGCAACCCTCTTGGCTCTGCTGCCGGCTATGGCTCGTCGTTCCCGCTCAACCGTACGATGACTACCGAGCTTTTAGGTTTCGACTCCATGGACTATAATGTGGTATATGCACAGATGGGGCGTGGCAAGATGGAACGCAACGTGGGCTTTGCCATTGCCACCATTGCAGGCACACTGGCAAAGATGGCTTTTGACGCTTGCATGTTCAACAGCCAGAACTTCTCATTTGTGAAACTCCCGAAAGAGTGTACCACAGGCTCGTCTATCATGCCACACAAGAAAAACCCCGACGTGTTTGAACTGATACGCGCCAAATCAAACAAGCTCCAAAGTCTGCCCCAGCAGATAACGCTCATAATGAACAACCTCCCTGTGGGCTATTTCCGCGACCTTCAAATCATCAAGGAAGTGTTCCTGCCTGCGTTTGACGAACTCAAGGACTGTCTTCAGATGGCTGCCTACATCATCAACAAGATAGAGGTGAACGAGCATATACTCGACAACCCTATGTACGACCCGATGTTCTCTGTAGAGGAAGTAAACCGTCTTGCAGCAGCCGGAATGCCATTCCGCGACGCATACAAAAAGGTGGGACTCGACATTGAGGCAGGCAAGTTCACACCCAACAAAAACATTCACCACACCCACGAAGGTAGCATCGGCAACCTCATGAACGATGAGATTGTAAAGCTGATGAATGACACCATCGAGGGATTCAACTTCAGCCGCATGATTGAGGCGGAAAAGAAGTTGGTGGAGTGAGGAGATTTTTTAAGAGGGTAGAAGGTAGAGGGTAGAAGGTAGAAGGTAGAAGGTAAAGGGTAGAAGGTAGAGAAATGATTAAAGGGTATTTAAATGACAATATTGTATTTATGAAAGGGATTATTCATTATATATATATGATATGGACAGGTCTAAAGAAGATTTTGTCCCTCACTCCCCTACCCTCCAATCATTACTCTCTCCTAACTCCTCTCTCCTCTCTCCTCCTTCTTTCCTGCACCTCCGACGGCTATCGTTATTCTACGGAATATCCATGCAACTTCAGGTTCTACACCAACTACCATCCCACAAGCATACTCACACGAGTGCTTGACAACCCCGGACTCTATGTGTGGATAGAAGTGCAGAAAAGGCAAGGGGTGAACCACCTTATGGTCTATCCAGCCAATGGCGACAGCAACGAAGACATTGCATTGACCACGGAAATAGAAAACAACAGGGTATACTACGACGACATGGGGGCCAACGGCCAACTAATAGTAGGCTTCACACCTTTCGGCGAATGGCGAGCCTACGACCGCCAATGCCCTTACTGCCTCGACAACACTTCGACACTAAGCCATCCTCTGACGTGGACAAGCAATGGCCAATCAGTGGAATGCAAGGATTGTCATCGCGTCTACAACCTCTCGTCAGGCATTTCCAATGACGGCCAACGACTGATAGAATATCGTGTTCAGACTAACGGAACAGTTATTCAAATACACAATTAAGTTAAATTATTTAAAAAGCGAAGACAGAACATCTATTTGTTTTGGATATTCAAAGAAATAATAATACCTTTGCACACGATTTGCGGAAATAGCTCAGTTGATAGAGCACTAGCCTTCCAAGCTGGGGGTCGCGGGTTTGAGCCCCGTTTTCCGCTCTACGCCTTAGGATAGATTAAGAAAAAACACCGGCCAACGGGTCCTAAGGCAACACGATGCCGCAATGGTGGAATTGGTAGACACGAGGGACTTAAAATCCCTTGGCCAGTAATGGCTGTGCGGGTTCGAGTCCCGCTCGCGGCACATATCAGTTAATATTACATAAAAAGCACGTCTCCTTTTTCCTTGTTATAAAAGAAATTATTACCTTTGCAACGAAAATCAACTTTGCAAATGTTTAATTAACTTATAACAAATATGCAGAAGAAAAATTTATTGCTTTTGTCGGCAGCTTCCATGATGATTCTGTCGTCTTGCTCAAAGCTGGGACCTCTCTCAGCTGACAACTTCACTGTTGATCCAAACCCACTGGAAACAACAGCAGGACAGGTACCTGCCACCATCAACGGCATGTTCCCTGAAAAGTACATGAAGAAGAAGGCCACTGTTACAGTTATTCCCGAACTGCGTTACGGCAACGGAGAGGCTGTACAGGGCACTGGTGCCACATTCCAGGGCGAGAAGGTTGCAGGCAACGACCAGACCATCTCATACAAGGTGGGCGGCAACTACACAATGAAGACAAACTTCAAGTATGTACCCGAAATGCAGAAGAGCGAACTCTACCTCACTTTCGACGCTTACATCGGAAGCAAGAAGGTTGACGTTCCCGCTGTAAAGGTGGCTAACGGTGTGATCGCTACATCTGAACTCAGCGGACGTACAGTACGCCAGGCACAGGCAAGCGTATCTCAGGACGCTTACCAGCGCATCATCGAGCACAAGCAGGAAGCAAACATCAAGTTCCTCATCCAGCAGGCTAACCTCCGCAAGAGCGAACTGAAGAACAACTCTGTACAGGAGTTTGTTGAAATGCTGAAGAAAATCAACGCCGACAAGGAAGGTCTGAACCTGAAGAACGTTGAGGTTTCTGCATACGCTTCTCCTGATGGCGGTCTTAAACTTAACGACAAACTGGCTGCACAGCGTCAGAACAACACAGAGAAATATGTACAGAAGACACTCAAGGACACTAAGGTAGAGGCTCCTGTAGACGCCAAGTACACTGCTCAGGACTGGGAAGGATTCCAGGAGCTCGTAAAGGTTTCTGACATTCAGGACAAGGATGTCATCATCCGCGTTCTTTCTATGTATAAGGATCCAGAGGAGCGCGAGCAGCAGATCAAGAACATGAGCTCTGTATTCCGCGAGCTGGCTGACGGCATCCTGCCTGAACTCCGCCGTGCACGCCTTACTCTGAACTATGAGGTTATCGGCCGCAGCGACGAGCAGATTGTTGACCAGTTCAAGAGCGACGCTTCACAGCTGAGCGTTGAGGAACTTCTCTACGGAGCAACCCTCACAGACAAGTGCTCTGAGAAGGAACCATACTACAAGAAGGCAGCTGAGCTCTACAACGACGCACGCGCATGGAACAACCTCGCCACAATCGCTTTCGCAAAGGGTGACCTCAACGCAGCACAGAGCTACGCTGAGAAGGCACAGAAGGTTGACGGCAACAACGCTGAGAGCAACGCAAACCTTGGCCTGCTCGCACTCGCAGCCGGCAACGTAAGAGAAGCTGAGAACTATATCGCAAAGGCCGGCACTGCTGTAGGCATCAACGAAATCGTTGGTAACCTCAACCTCATGAAGGGCAACTATGCACAGGCTGAGCAGGACTTCGCAGGCATCAACAGCAACAGCGCAGCCCTCACACAGATTCTCAACAAGAACTATAACGCTGCAGCCAGCACTCTTAGCAACATCAAGAAAGCTGACGCTACCACAGAATACCTGAAGGCTATTCTCAACGCACGCCTTGGCAAGAACGCCGATGCCGCTACCGCACTTAAGGCAGCCATCAGCAAGGACTCTTCTTTCGCAAAGTATGCTGAGAATGACATCGAGCTCAAGAACGTTAGCAAGTAATAGAAAGACACCTAAACCGTAATGAAGAAATTCATTGGTTATACACTGCTCACCCTGATTCTTGTTTCTTGCGGTGCCGAAAGCGGACATTTCCGCATCAAGGGCCGCCTGAGGAACTTCAATCAGGGTGAGTTCTTCGTATATAGCACCGACGGCGGTATACCTGCCGTAGACACCATCAGGGTCAGCCAGGGACGATTTGAGTATGACACGAGAATCGAAGACCCTGCCACATTCGTCATCATCTTCCCTAACTTCTCCGAGCTGCCAGTGTTCGGAGAGTCGGGAGCCACTGCTACCATCAAAGGAGACGCTTCGCACCTGAAGGAAATAGAGGTGAGCGGCACCAACAACAACGAGGCCATGACCGAATGGAGACAGATGGCCAACAGGCTTACCCCACCGGAAGTAAAGAAAGAGGCTGAAAAGTATGTCAAGGAGAACCCGGCTTCACCAATAAGCGCATACCTGCTAAGGAAATATTTCATCGACTGCCAACAGCCCGACTACAAGAAAGCTACACAATTGGCAAAGGCCATAGAAACAGCCGACAAGGAAAACCTACAAGCCGCACTTCTCACAAAAGGCGTCGCCTCACAACAGAATATACAAATAGGCGACAAACTGCCGAAATTCTCTGCCGTGGACATCAACGGAAAGAAAGTGACCGAGAAAGACCTTAAAGGCAAGATAAACATCGTCAACACTTGGGCGTCGTGGAACTACGACAGCCAGGCCATACAGCGACTGCTTAAACGAAAGAGGAAGGAGTATGGCAACAAGATATGCATTGTGAGCATCTGCCTCGACGCAAGCATAAAGGAATGTAGGCGACGCACGGAAAACGACTCCATAGACTGGAGCAACGTTTGCAACGGCAACATGTGGAATTCGCCTATACTAAAGGCCGTTGGCATTGCCACCATGCCGGGAAACATAGTTTGCGACGAGTCGAGGAAAATCATTGCCAGAGACCTGAAAGCAGACAAACTCGAAGAGAAGATAAAAGAGACACTTAAGTAATCACCCAACAATAAAAACAGTCATTCGCCCAATGCTTGTCAAGACCTATTGTGCAGCAGTCAACGGACTCGACGCCACCATCATCACTGTAGAAGTAAACAAAAGCCGCGGAGTGATGTTCCACCTCACTGGACTTCCCGACAACGCGGTAAGGGAAAGCCGCGACCGTATAGCCGCAGCACTGGAAAACAACGGTTTCCGCTTCCCCGTGGCGGAAATAACAATAAACATGGCTCCTGCCGACATTAGAAAGGAAGGCAGCGGCTACGACCTGCCCATTGCCATCGCTATACTGGCATGCGACGAAAAGGTGAACAGCGAACGGCTTGGTGATTATATAATAATAGGTGAACTCGGACTCGACGGAAGGTTGCAGCCCATCAAGGGGGCACTGCCTATAGCCATCAAGGCAAGGGCTGAGAAATACAAGGGACTTATTGTGCCTAAGGCCAACATCAGGGAGGCTGCCGTGGTAAACAATATCAATGTATACGGCATGGAAAACATCTCAGAAGTGATAAACTTCCTCAATGGCGGACATGCAGAGCCCGAAATAATAAACACACGCAAGATATTCTACGAGCAGCAAAGCGACTATGAGTTTGACTTTGCAGACGTAAAAGGCCAGCAAAACGTGAAAAGAGCCATGGAAGTGGCTGCGGCCGGCGGTCACAACATGATCATGATCGGACCGCCGGGAAGCGGCAAGTCGATGTTGGCAAAGAGATTGCCTTCCATACTGCCCCCACTCTCTCTTTCAGAAAGCCTTGAGACCACACAGATACACAGCGTGGCTGGAAAACTAAGCCGCGACACCTCACTTATTTCACAACGTCCGTTCCGTTCGCCTCATCACACCATATCGCAAGTGGCACTCGTGGGAGGAGGCACAAACCCTCAACCAGGCGAAATCTCACTCGCCCACAACGGCGTGCTCTTCTGCGACGAGCTGCCCGAGTTCAACCGTAGCGTGCTTGAAGTGCTACGCCAACCACTTGAGGACCGTAAGATAACTATCAGTCGCGCAAAATACACTATAGAATATCCTTGTTCGTTCATGTTTGTTGCATCCATGAATCCATGTCCCTGCGGTTATTATGGTGACCCAACACACACATGTGTCTGCTCTCCAGGACAGATACAACGATACATGAGCAAGATAAGCGGTCCGTTGCTCGACAGAATAGACATCCAGTGCGAGATACAACCAGTTGCATTCAACGACCTGGCAAAAATGGAACCAGGCGAGCCCAGTGAAGCAATACGTCAAAGGGTTATGGCGGCACGAAAGATACAGGAGGAAAGATACAAAGACTTCAAGGGAATACACTGCAACGCGCAAATGACCGAGCGCATGCTCCACGACTTCGCACAACCCGACGAAAAGTCTCTCAACATGCTGAGATTGGCGATGGAAAAGCTTAAGCTCTCAGCACG
>CALZAP010000007.1 GCA_945614335.1 uncultured Prevotella sp. | reverse complement strand
AAAGTTAAGAAATTGATGCCTCTACAGAGAGGTGTGTCGGCGAAAGGAGAGTGGAAATCGAGAGAGGTGATACTGGAGGAGATTGACGAGAGAATACAGTTTCCAAACCAGTATCTCGTGAAATTCACTGGCGACAGGGTGAACCAGTTAGACGGCATAAAGGAAGGTGACACCGTGACTTGCCACTGGTCTTCAAAGGTGAGGGTGTTTCAAACTAAAGACGGCCGATCTATGGCTTTACAGGAAAACAATGGATGGGGAATTAAGAATTAAAAATTAAAAAAAACGAGATGAAGAAGGTAATAAAAAATGTGACTCTCAGCATCGTGACTAACGATAAGGCTGAGCCGGAAGAGAGAGTGAACTTCGACGGGTCGCTAAGAGTGAGCGGCGACTGGAGAAATGTGGATTTCGCAGAGTCGGCTCCTAAAAGACCAAGGGCACGAAACACACGTGTGTTTGATGGAGAAATGCTGACAACTGTGGCTAAGCCCGACGGCTCCTACCAACTGCACACAAAGAATATCAACCCTCTAAAAATTAACGACTTCGCTCAGAGGATGTTTTGCGAGGCAACCGCCTTGGTGGAGAAACTTAATGAAAGGAGATAAGCTGCATGGATGAGAAAAAGGATAAACTGAAATATGGTGACCTCGCTTATGAGGTCATCATAAACAAGTGGAACGAAATGTTCTACAACTCTACTCTGCCTACGGCGCAGGACGCAATGACCAGAACGTATGAGCTCGCTAAAGCACTCAGAAACATCTGTAACAACGACTCAGAGTTGTTGAAAAAAATCATACCTACATACGAGGGAATGACCGACGCACTGAAGGCGGCACAGATAGCAAAGGCTGTGAACGCACCGGTGACACAGATGCCACAGGCGCTGAGAATGGTGCTCAACGCACTGAAAGCCGATTTCGCACACAACGAAAAGGTGGAGAATACCATTTCAGACATTATGGAGGATGACGACCGCCTATTCTACATTCTGCTGCCGAAAAAGGCTCTCGCAATGGGTTACAGGGAGTCGGCACTGAAGGTGGGTGAGAAAAACCTCATGCCGATGGTGGTGTGTGTGGCGACTTGTATAGGTGGCATAGCTACTAACGTAAGACTGAAGGTGGACGGCACCTTCAACTGGCTAAACCTGCTGGCTTACTGCGCTGGTGCCCCGGGCTCGAACAAGTCGGACATTAAGGAACTCTGCGACTTGTGGCTCGCGGAAATGCTGGAGGAAGACAAGACGATACTGGAAAAGGAGGAGGAATGGCGAAAACTGTTCAAGAAAAAACGTAACGACAAAAACCTTCCTCCAGAGCCTGAGCTGCCTCTGAGATACATACCGCTAAACAACACGCTCGCGAATGTCGTTTTGCGCCTGAATAATCTTGACGAAAGACATGCGGTGTCGGTGACGGAGGAGTCGGACGAGATTTCGGCTAAATGGACAGCAAAGGAGCTCGTGGAATTTTCGGTATATCTGAGAAAATCGTGGGATTCTGAGCGACTACTTCGTGAGGCTAAATCGGTAGATGCTGCAAGATGCTACAAAGACCATCTGAAATGGAACGTGGTGATGCTCGGCACCGACGATGCCCTCTACCGCTTCGTGAGAAACTACAACGACGGACTGCAAAGCCGCATGTGTTTCACCCGAATGTTTGATAATACGTTTGCGAAAAAAGAATATAAAGTGACGCTGACGGAAAAGCAGAAACAGAACGTAAGGGATGTGGCACACCTGCTGGGGCTGATGAAGGGCGACATATCGCTGCCGATGCTGCAACAGAAAGACGACGAGTGGACGGAGAGGCTGAGGAGGGAGGCATTGAAATGCGATGACGAGGTGCTGGCCAACTGCAGAAAGCGAACTCACACCTCGGCCCAGAGAATAGTGTGTACGATGATGTTGTGCAGTGTGGCGGGGAAATTGCTGAAGAAACATGGGCTGCAGAAGGCAGAAGAGATGATAAAGGACAACGAGGACCTGCTGCAGCGAATGATGTTGAAGGAGCAGACACCGGACATGCTGGCGGCATACGACGTGATAGCCGACTACTTGGTGGACAACGACATCTACTTCTTCAGAAGCAAGCTCGCGAAGGCTTACGAGCAGAACCGCAACGAAAGGGGCGGCGACGACTCGAAGAGAAGCCGACGAGGAAAGAACGACACCATATTCGACCTGCTGCCACAAAACTTCTCAAAGTCTGACGCACTGAAGATGGCGACAAGGGTGAAGGGCGAGAACGTGTCGGATAACTCTATTGCGAAAATGCTTTATAATTGGAAGAACAGCGGACTGGTGGCGATGGAGGGCGGACTGTTTAAGAAGATTGCCGCGACATGCCAATAACATGCCATTATGCCAGCTATTATGCCATTAAGGAAATGAGGAGAGAGGAGGGAGGAGGGAAGAGTGAGGAGAGAGGAGTGAGGAGAGAGGAGAGAGGAGTGAGGAGAGAGGAGAGAAGTGTTTTGAGCCTCAAAACTGGGCGTGTCTCAGTATTGGCTTAACTCCTTAACTCCTTAACTCCTTGAACTCCTTGAACTCCCCAACTCCTTTAATTTTTTAATCCTTTAATTCTTTTCTCCACCTTCTTTAAATTAGAAAAAAAATATGTACGACTTGGAAAAAATTAAGAAAATTGAGATTGAGGACGTGGCAAGAATGCTTGGAATAATGGTGGGCAAGGGGCATGCCGCCCTTTGCCCATTCCACGCCGACAGAGTGGCAAGCCTGCATTTCAACAAGGACAAACAGCACTGGAAATGTTATGCCTGCTCGAAGAAAGGAGACCAGATAACTCTCGTGAAAGAGTATCTCGGCGTCTCGTTCAAGGCGGCTTGTGAATGGATAGTGGCTAACGAAGGTATAGACTGCTGTGAACAGAAACCGGAGAAGACGGAAAGGAAGTCTACGACGATGGAGATGGACAGCGATTATCTCGAATGGATATTGGAAAAGCCGCGGCTGAACGAAAAGGCCAGACGATTTCTCTTCGAGGAGAGACACATTGACCCGAAGGTGGCGGAGAGTCTCGGCCTCACATCAACCGACATGCCGCTGCCTTGCACACGAAACGGACGTGACTTTTACGATGCTCCTTCGCTGCTCATCCCCTACAGGGACATCGACGGAAAGCTCATGACGGTGCAGGGTAGATGGCTTGGGAGTGGGGAAGAGACGAAAGGCAAGCCGCGGTTCCGATTCCCGCCTGGCTCGAAGTTGGGGTTGTATAACTTGCAGGTGTTGAGACAGTTGAAGAAGGGCGACGAGCTATGGATAGCTGAGGGGCCTTCCGATTGCTGGGCGATGCTCTCGGCGGGTCACGCCGCGATAGCTGTGCCGTCTGCCACGCTGCTTATGGAACGGGAAGTGGACTTGCTGAGGGATTTACGCACTCACATGGTGCCCGACAACGACGCTCCCGGACGACAGCTGTTTGCCAAGGTAAAGGAACTTCTGCCGCAAACCGTGATGCATGAACTGCCGGAGGGAGTGAAGGACTTCGGAGAAAAGTGGAAAGGGGAAAGGGGAAAGAATTAAAGAATTAAAAAATTAAAAATTAAAAATTAAAGATTAAAGATTAAAAAACGGTTTATCATACCTCTTTATAATGCAGGTATGGTAAACCGTGGTATTAACTTGTCAACTCGTCAACTTGTCAACTCGTCAACTTCATAGATACATTTCTTTTACCGCTATGGTTACGGGCGACTCTATCTGGCGCTTCCATTGCCTGAGATACTCGAAGAAGGTGGCGGGGGCGTGGAAGGAGCCGGGGAAGGTCTCGTTGTCGGAGGCGAAGGTGATGTGGTAGTGGATTTGGCCAAGGGCGGGCTTTATCACGTAGGTGTAGTTGTCGCTGTTGGACGGAAGCTCCTTCACGATGTAGGTTGAAGGGATGCAGATGCCGAGACCTACGGTTTCGCGCTTGTGTCCCGCGGAGTCTTTTTCAGACACAGGCCAGTCGGTGCCCCAGCAGCCCCTGAGGCCCTTTCCGTCGGAATATTCCTCGGAGTTTTTCACGTTGATGAGACCGGTGGCGAGGTTGATGCTCTCTATGTCGCCCTTGAGCGTGACGTCCACGGCACAGTCGCGCCTTCCGGCAGAGAGTGTGTAGTATGTGGTCATGTCGATGCGCTTGGCGTTGTCGCACTTCTCAGGGTAGAACGGGTTCCAGCCCTTGTCCACCACTTTCACGATGGTGCGCAGCGGTCCGCGCGACACTATCTCCATGGTGCGTTTATCCACGTCGAGCAGCATCTGCGGATTGTTGTCGGCCCATCCCCTGAGCGCGCCTACTCCGAAGGTCTTGCCCACCCACAGCACGTCGTCGCCATAGCCGTTGGCCTTCTGTTGCTGGTCGGGATAGAACTGCGTGTCTTTCAGTTCGAGGGCCTTGCGGTTTTTGCCGTAGATGTCGATGGTCTGCCTTTCGTCGAAATAGATGCGGTATGCCACCATGTCGTTTTCGAAGGCGGGGCCGTGGTGGTGGAGCATCCAGTAGGGGTTGGTGCCGTTGTCGACGGTGAGGCTGCTGATGTAGAGGTCCTGCTTGTTCTGGCTCTTAATCTTCTTGTTTGTGAGCATCATTTCGGCATACACCTGCGGGGTGAAGGCCTGTTCGGCTTCCTGCTTGTGAAGGGTGACGAGAAACTCCTTTTTCTCTTTTTTCTTCAGCGAGGTGATGAAGCAGAGCTGGTCGTTGTGTCCGTTGCCGTCGATGTCGTCGAGCTGGCAGGGCAGCGTCTTGCCGTCGGAGCTTACCACGGCAGACTTGTAGTCGGCCTTCTCGTCGATAGTTATTACAATAGGTTCCGCCTCCCGGGGGAAGTTGGAATTGTTTGTCACGGTCACTTGTTTTGCCTGTGCTGCAAGGGCCAGTGTGGTGGCCGTTGCCAGTAATGTTGTCGCGATTCGTTTCATTGCTTTTTTTCTATTTGCTTTGTTGTTTGTTTTTATAACCTGCAAAATTACACAAAAGTATGGGAAATGAGCAATAATTTTCCTTAAAAGGGGTATAAAGTTAATTAAAATGCGGATATTTTTATTTTTTTTAGCTAAAAATTTGGCAGATAAAATATTATTTAGTATATTTGCACAAAATTTAAAGAAGACAAGGTGAGAAAAATATTAATTTTCCTATTGGTAATGATGGTGACGTGCGTAGGCTGCGAGTTGCATTTGAAGCCTAACGACACCGGTGATGGAGACAACGACCTGGCTCTCCGTCGCTACGACCGCATACAGAGCCTTTTTCTCACCACGGGCGACTTCTCTGCCCTTCAGCAGATGAACCTTGTTTATCCGATGCAGACACGCACGCTGATAGAAGACGTGTTGAAGCTCGGTCGCGTGAACGACCCGGACATTAACAACAAGTTTCTGAACTTTTATCAGGACACGGTGCTCCAGGCCCTCATCAACGAGGTGGAGCAGCAGTATGCCAATGTGGACGACATAAACCGCGAGCTCAGCCGCTCGTTCGGCAAACTGAAGGAGTCGCTTCCGCAGATAAAGCTGCCGATGGTGTACTCGCAGATAGGGGCGCTTGACCAGAGCATTGTGGTGGGCAACAACTCGGTGGGAGTGAGCCTCGACAAGTATCTTGGCAGCGACTATCCCCTTTACCTGAAGTATTATCCTGAGTCGCAGCGCCGTCAGATGACCCGCAACATGATTGTGCCCGACTGTCTTGTGTTTTACATACTGAGTTATTATCCCATTCCTTCTGACACGGTTGACGCCCAGCTCACCTGCGACCTGCACATAGGCAAGATACAGTGGCTTGTGAACAAGGTTTCGGGTCGCAAGGTGTTCCGCACGAAGTATGTGGACATGGTGAACAAGTACGTGAAGCGTCACAAGGACATACCGGCTGACAGGCTTTTGCTTATCGCAAGGCTGCCCTGACGTCTTCCCTCCTTTTTCATCTTGTTTACGATGAGGTTTGTGAGCTCATGGTTTTTCAGTCCCCAGTGTGGTGCTATGAGCATGTCTTTGGGCGACTGCGAAGCAAATCTCTCCACCACCATGTCGGGTCGGAGGTGTTCGAGGTAACAGACTATCACTTCCATATATTCTTCGGGGGAATATAGCGGGAAGGGTTTTTCGGCGAAGATTTCTGCAAGTCTTGTTCCTTTTATTATTTGCATCTGGTGGATTTTCAGTATGTCGAGTGGCAGTCGCGACATGTCTTCCGCCTGCCTGACGCTTTCTTCCGCCGTTTCGCCGGGCAGTCCGATAATTACATGTCCGCCCACGGTGATGCCCCTTTCGGCAGTCATCTCCACCGCCCGTCTTGTGGTGGCGAAGTCGTGGCCCCGGTTTATCAGCTTCAGTGTGTTGTCGTTTGAAGTCTCGATGCCGTATTCCACTGTCACCATGGTTTGCGAGTTGAGTTGTTGCAGGTAGTCGAGCAGCGGGGTGTCCACGCAGTCGGGTCTTGTGCCTATCACCAGCCCCACCACGTTGTCCACCTCCAATGCCTCCTCGTACAGGCGGCGAAGGTGGTGGAGTGGGGCGTAGGTGTTGGTGAAGGCCTGGAAGTAGGCCATGTATTTCATTTCGGGATATTTTCGCGCGAAAAACGTTTTCCCTTCTTCCAGTTGTCGGGTCACGGACTTTTCCGGGCTGCAATAGGCAGGGTTGAACGACTGGTTGTTGCAATAGATGCAACCGCCGCGGCTGATTTTCCCGTCCCTGTTAGGGCAGCTGAATCCCGCGTCGACGGATATTTTCTGCACTTTGTACGGAAATTTCCGGCTTAGCCATCGTCCGTAGTCGTTGTATGGTAGTATGCTGTTCACTGCTTTATGTTTAATTCTTCCTTTAGGAACCGTGATGTGTATCCCTTGCCACATTGTGCCACTTCCTCCGGTGTGCCAGCAGCGATGAGAGTTCCTCCTCCACGTCCGCCTTCCGGTCCCATGTCGATGATGTAGTCGGCGAGCTTTATCACGTCGAGGTTGTGTTCGATGATGACCACGGTGTTTCCTTTGTCGACGAGCTGCTGTATGATGTCCATGAGAATCCTTATGTCCTCGAAATGCAGTCCTGTGGTAGGCTCGTCGAGTATGTAGAGAGTCTTCCCGGTGTCTTTCTTGCTCAGTTCGGTGGCGAGTTTTACTCTTTGGCATTCTCCTCCCGAGAGTGTGGTGGAAGGCTGTCCGAGGGTGATGTATCCCAGTCCCACGTCTTGTATGGTTTTTATCTTTCTGAGTATATCAGGCACATTCTCAAAGAATTCCACGGCTTGGTTGATGGTCATATTGAGCACGTCGGCAATGCTTTTTCCCTTGTATCTCACTTCCAGCGTCTCGCGGTTGTAGCGCTTGCCGTGGCATTCCTCGCACGGCACCATCACGTCGGGCAGGAAGTTCATCTCTATGGTCTTGTAGCCGTTGCCGCCGCAGGTCTCACATCGTCCGCCCTTGACGTTGAAGGAGAAGCGGCCTGGCTTGTAGCCGCGGATTTTGGCTTCGGGCAGGTTGACGAACAGCGACCTAATGTCGCTGAACACGCCTGTGTAGGTGGCGGGATTGGAGCGTGGGGTGCGTCCGATGGGGCTTTGGTCGACGTTCACCACCTTGTCTATATATTCCACGCCCTCGATGCTGTCGTATGGCATGGGCTTTTTCAGCGAGCGGTAGAAGTGTTGGCTTAGTATGGGCTGGAGGGTCTCGTTGATGAGTGTGGACTTTCCGGAGCCGCTGACGCCTGTTACCACGATGAGAGTGCCCAAGGGGAAGTCGATGTCAACCTTTTTCAGATTGTTGCCCGATGCTCCCTTGATGGTGATTTTCTTTCCGTTGCCCTTTCTCCGTTGGGCTGGAATGTCTATGGAGCGTGTACCGTTGAGATACTCTCCCGTTATGGTGGGCTGTTTGACGAGTTCCTTTGGTGTGCCCTGGAACACCACTTCGCCCCCTTTTCTTCCGGCTTTGGGTCCGATGTCTATCACGTAGTCGGCTGCGAGCATCATGTCCTTGTCGTGTTCCACCACGATTACGGTGTTTCCAATGTCACGCAGTTCCTTGAGCGACTTTATCAGTCGTTCGTTGTCTCTTTGGTGAAGTCCGATGCTTGGCTCGTCGAGTATGTAGAGCACGTTTACGAGTTGGCTGCCTATCTGTGTGGCGAGTCTTATTCTCTGGCTTTCTCCGCCAGAGAGTGATGCCGACTGGCGGTTGAGCGAGAGGTAGTCGAGTCCCACTTCGAGCAGGAAGTCGAGTCGGGTTTTCATTTCCTTTATTATCTCGTGTGCAATCTGCTGCTGTTTAGGGTCCACATGTTTTTCAGCCTCTTCCAGCCATTCCCTTAGTTCGGCGATGTCCATGCTCGAGAGCTGGCTGATGTTCTTGTCCCAGAAGCGGTATGACAGTGCTTCGCGGTTGAGCCTTCTTCCATGGCATTCAGGACATTCGGTGATGGCCATAAACTGGTCGGCCCATTTCTGCACTGCGGCAGAGTCGTCGCTTTCAATCACGTTTTTCAGGTATTTCACCACTCCGTCGAAAGCCACGAAATAGTCGCTTGAGGCATGTATGAGTTCCTTGTCGATGCGCACGTCGCCGAGAGTGCCGTAGAGAATTTCGTTCATGGCATCCTCGGGGATGTCAGCCACTGGAGTCTTCACCGAGAGGCCGTATTTTTTCAGTATGGCGTCAATCTGCCAGAATATCATCTGGTTTTTGTATTTTCCAAGGGGAATGATAGCCCCTTCGTGTATGCTGACCTTGGTGTCGGGTATGACTTTCTTCAAGTCAATCTGGTTGATGAATCCCAATCCCTTGCAGCGTTGGCATGCCCCTTGGGGGGAGTTGAACGAGAAGAGGTTTGGCGCAGGGTCGCTGTATGCGAGGCCTGTTGTGGGGCACATCAGTCGTTTGGAGAAGTGCTTTACCGTGTCGGTGTCTTTGTCGAGAATCAATATCAGTCCGTCGCCGGCTTTCATGGCGGTGGCCACGCTTTTCCTAAGCCTGTCAGAGTCTTTTTCGCTTACGAGGAGTTTGTCGATCACGATTTCGATGTCGTGGTTTTTATATCTGTCCACCTTCATGCCGCTGGTGATTTCTGTCACCACTCCATCGACCCTTGCGTTAAGATAGCCCTTTCTTCTCATGCTTTCGAAGAGTTCGCGGTAGTGTCCTTTTCGGCTTCTCACCATTGGGGCGAGAATGAAGATGCGCTTGCCTTTGTAGTCGCGTACAATCATTTCCACCACTTGTTCCTCGGTGTATTTCACCATTTCCTCTCCGGTGGAGTAGCTGTAAGCCTTTCCGGCCCTTGCGAAGAGCAGTCGCAGGAAGTCGTATATCTCGGTGGTTGTACCCACGGTAGACCTTGGGTTTTTGTTTGTGGTTTTTTGTTCGATGCTTATCACGGGGCTTAGACCTGTGATTTTGTCAACGTCAGGCCTTTCCATGCCACCGAGGAAGTTTCTCGCATAGGCAGAGAATGTCTCGATATATCGTCGTTGTCCTTCGGCGAAGATGGTGTCGAAGGCAAGCGACGACTTTCCCGACCCAGACAGTCCTGTGATGACCGTGAGCGAGTTTCGTGGTATTTCCACGTCAATATTCTTTAGGTTGTGGACTCTTGCGCCCCAAACGTTTATCTTTTCGTCTTCTCTTAACATGATACTTTAATTTTAAAAACTCCTCCCTCCTCCCTCCTCATAATACTTCCTCAGGATGTTCACGTCCTTCTTTATATTATATTTTCTCCCGTCGGCACCCTTGGCTTTCACGAGCACGAAGTAAGTGCCGTCTTTCACCTGTTTGCCGTTCCATGTGCCGTCCCATCCGCTGTTGATGTCGGTCCAGTCGAATATTTTCTGTCCCCATCGGTTGAAGATGTAGGCGTGGAATTCGATGATGCTCTTGTGGTTGGCTTTCGCCTTGTAGATGTCGTTCACACCGTCGCCGTTGGGCGAGAAGGCGTTGGGCATTTCAAGGAAACTGTTGGAGATGCTCACGGTGATGGTGGCCACTGGAACATCGTCGGTCTCGCCGTTTTCGGTGATGTACAGTTCCACTATGGTCTGTCCCGACTCGGAGAAGGTGAACACGGTGGTCTCCTCGTGTCGTGTCATGAACGGCTGTTGCTCTTCGCTTCTCCTGAACCTCCATTCGTAGCCCACCGAAGGGTTGTCTTCGTCTGGGTTTGCCTTGAAAGTCACTTCCAACGGAGCCTGTGCGTCCATGATGGCGTCGGTGGTCTCCATCGGGTCTCCGTCGACGGTGTAATAAGCCGTCGGATTGTAGCCTGCAAAGGCGTCAGATAGCGAAAAATATGCCGCAAGAATCAAAAATAGCACCTTTTTTTTCATTTTTCAGTAATTTTAAGTGCAAAATTAGTGAATAAAGTTGATTTATCCACTCTTTTTTGGTAATTTTGTACGCGAATAATTGAAATTTATGATTATGAAATTGTTTTTAAGACATATTTTGCTACTTTTGGTGGTCTTTTTGGCACCTACGGCCAATGCTGAGGCAAAGGCTGTGCAGGGAGGAAAAATACATGTGGGAGTGATGTTGCCGCTTCATGACGAGGATGGCGACGGAAGACGTATGGTGGAGTACTACCGTGGGGTGCTCATGGCATGCGACAGCCTCAGGTGTCTCGGAGTGTCGGTGGATGTGCATGCGTGGAACGTGCCGAAGGACGCCGACATTAACAAGACCCTGAAGGAAAACGATGCCTCGGCGTGCGACCTTATCATAGGTCCGCTGTACTCCTCCCAGGTGCCCGCACTTGCGGCTTTTGCCAAGAAACACGAAATAAAGGTGCTCATACCTTTCAGCATCAACGCACCCGCAGTGACCGACAACAGCCGCCTCTTCCAGGTGTACCAGTCGCCAGAGGATTTCAACGAGCTGGTCATAGCCCGCTTCCTCGAACGGTTTAAGGGCCATCATGTCATCATTGTGGACTGCAACGACACCACCAGCCGGAAGGGCATCTTTACTTTTGGCCTGCGCAGGCGCTTGGAAGCCATAGGACGTGAGTATTCCATCACAAACGTAAAGTCGAGCGAGGAGTATTTCGCAAAAGCCTTCAGCCGCACAATGCCAAACGTGGTGGTGCTAAACACTGGCCGGTCGCCGGAGCTGAACCTCGCCATTGCCAAGCTCGACAACATGAAGATGAACTATCCCACGCTGAAGATAAAGATGTTTGGATACACTGAGTGGATGATGTACACGAAATATAACCTCGACAACTTCTACAAGTATGAGGTGTATATACCGGGCTACTTCCACTACAACCCGCTCTCGTCGCGCACCGCCCGATTCCAGCAGAAGTATCGCTGGAACTTCCATGCCGACATGATTCAGGCCCTTCCGCGCTTCGCCATCACAGGTTTCGACCAGGCCTTCTTCTTCATCAGAGGCCTCTTCCTCTATGGCGACAGGTTTACGGGTGCTCCCGGCTCTGTGGGCTACACCCCGATACAGACCCCGCTGAGCTTCGAGCCTGTGGGCAACGGCGGCGGCTACAAAAACCGCAGCATACTGTTTATACACTATCTGCCGGGACATAGCGTAGAGACTATTCATTTCTAAGTGACAATTCATGTAAGACACATTATTATATATATATGAACAGACTATATAGAACATTGCTTCTGCTTCTCATTGCACTGCCCGCAATGGTGTACGCCCAGGTGGGCGACCATCGCAACGACCTTGCGGTGGGATTCAATGGCGGTTACACAATGAGCAATGTGGGCTTCAGCCCAAACGTGCCGCAGTCGCAGCTCGGAGGATTCACGGCGGGAGCCACCATACGCTATACGTGTGAAAAATACTTCAAAAGCATCTGTGCCATTGTGGCGGAGGTGAACCTCACCCAGATGGGATGGAAAGAGAGCATTAACGACCAGGACAACAATCCCGTGATAAACGCATTCTCAAACGAGGCGGAGCAGTATCAGCGCCAGCTCACCTACATACAAGTGCCACTCATGGCGCGATTAGGGTGGGGAAGGGAGCAAAAGGGATTCCAGGCCTTCTTCCAGCTCGGACCCCAAGTGGGCTTCTTCCTCAACGACAAGGTGACATCAAATTTCGAGTATGACAAACGAAACATCAGCGACCGAGTGGGAGTGCAGCAGTATGCCTATCAGGACACCATAGAGATACAGAACAAGTTTGACTATGGCATTGCTGTAGGACTGGGACTTGAGTTCTCCCGCCCGAAGCTCGGCCACTTCCTTCTCGAAGGCCGTTACTACTACGGATTGGGCAATGTGTTTAAGAACACAAAGTCAGACCCCTTCGGAAAGAGTAACAACAACTGCCTCATGGTGAAACTCACCTATCTGTTTGACATCGTGAGAACACGCAAATTATGATAGATAATAAATTATTAACAAAAACAAAAAAATTATGTTTGAAGGACAACCTAAAGGACTCTGGACGTTGGCATTGGCCAACACAGGCGAGCGATTCGGATATTACACGATGCTCGCAGTCTTCGCTCTCTTTCTCGGAGAGAATTTCGGTTTCGCGGCAGGCACCGCATCCGAAATCTACACGTGGTTTCTAACCCTTGTCTATTTCCTGCCATTGTTTGGCGGAATGGCTGCCGACCGCTGGGGCTACTCACGCATGGTGGTTATCGGCATCTTTATCATGTTCCTCGGCTATCTGCTGCTCTCTGTACCTCTCGGAGGTGGCACCGTGGCTGTGGCTGCCATGGGTGGAGCACTCCTGCTCGTCAGCCTTGGCACAGGACTCTTCAAGGGTAACCTGCAGGTTATGGTGGGCGACCTCTACAACGACCCGAAGTATGCCGACAAGCGAGACGCGGGATTCTCGCTCTTCTACATGCTCATCAACGTGGGCGCACTCTTCGCTCCTACCGCAGCCATCAAGATTATGGACTGGGCACAGTTCTCGTTGGGATACTCAAAGGCCGACTCTTATCACTTCGCGTTTGCTGTGGCATGTGTTTCGGTGATTGTGAGCATCCTGATCTATTATCTCGGAAAGAAAACCTTCAGCCAGGTGCTCACTGTGAAGAAGAAGGAGAAGGCTGTGAATGAAGAGGCGGTTGAGGAGATGTCGCCTTCAGAGACTCGCGAGAGAATCATCTGTCTCGTTCTCGTCTTCACCGTAGTCGTGTTCTTCTGGATGGCATTCCACCAGAACGGTCTCACACTCACATGGTTTGCCGACGAGTTCACCGCCACCAAGTCTACTGGCGTACAGTCTATGTTCTTCGACGTAACCAACCTCGTGGCTTGTATCTTCCTCGTTTATGGTGTCTTCGGCATCATACAGGGCGTAACATCAAAGGCAAAGGCTATCAACGGAGCGGTAATAGCATTAGGACTCGCCATACTTGGCTACAACTACAGCAACCTCGCTCCTGAGATCACACTTTCAGCACCCATCTTCCAGCAGTTCAACGCCTGCTTCGTGGTAATGCTCACTCCTGTCAGCATCGCCCTCTTCGGCTGGCTTGCCAAGAAGGGCAAGGAGCCTAAGGCGCCGGTGAAGATTGGTCTTGGTATGCTTGTGGCTGCAGCTGCCTATCTGCTGATGACTGTTTCGTCTATCGGCCTCCCGGCTACCGACCACCCCAACCACGTGGCTGACGTGACACCGAACCTGCTCATCACCACCTATCTCACCCTTACCTTCGCCGAGCTTCTGCTCTCGCCCATTGGTATATCACTCGTCACCAAGGTGGCTCCTCCAAAGTATAAGGGTATGATGATGGGCGGATGGTTTGTGGCCACTGCCCTTGGCAACAAGCTCGTGTCTATACCAGGTCACATGTGGGGCATGGACCTCACCATCGTATGGGGCACTCTTATGTGCATCTGCCTCGTAGCCGCCCTGTTCATCTTCCTTATTGTGAAGAAACTGAACAAGGTATGCTAAAAAGAATTAAAGGATTAAAAAATTAAAGGATTAAAAAATTAAAGGATTAAAAAATAAAGGGTTAAAGGAGTTAAGACGTATGTCAAAGCTGTGAATAACTACGGAAAAG
>CALZAP010000006.1 GCA_945614335.1 uncultured Prevotella sp. | reverse complement strand
ATACTGCAGATGTGCCTGAAGGCATACCTGCCCGAAATCAACAAGTCGCTCGGTCTCTTCATCCCTCTCATCGTGGTTAACTGCATCATCCTCGGACGTGCAGAGGCTTTCGCCTGCAAGAACGGTCCGGTGGCAAGCCTTTTCGACGGCATTGGCATCGGCCTCGGCTTCACCCTCGGCCTCACGCTGCTTGGCACCGTGCGCGAGCTGTTCGGCGCTGGCTCGGTGTTTGGCCTCACCCTTTTGCCCGAGACCTACAACGTCCTGTTGTTCATCCTTCCTCCGGGAGCTTTCATCTCCCTTGGTTATCTCATCGCAATCATCAACAAACTAAAGAAGGCATAGCGTTATGGAATATATATTGATATTCATCTCCGCGATATTCGTAAACAATATCGTACTGTCGCAGTTCCTCGGCATCTGTCCGTTCCTCGGCGTGTCGAAGAAGGTAAACACCGCGCTTGGCATGAGTGCAGCCGTGGCTTTTGTCATGACTCTTGCCACCATCGTGACCTATCTCATTCAGAAGGCCGTGCTCGACCCGTTCGGTCTGCAATATCTTCAGACCATAGCCTTCATCCTCGTCATCGCCGCCCTCGTGCAGATGGTGGAGATAGTAATGAAAAAGGTGTCGCCCGCCCTTTATCAGGCTCTCGGCATCTTCCTGCCACTAATCACCACAAACTGTGCCGTGCTTGGCGTGGCGATATTGGTAATCCAGAAAGACTTCACACTTGTGGAAAGCGTGGTCTACGCATTCTCCACAGCCATCGGCTTCGGACTCGCCCTCACCGTTTTCGCCGGACTGCGCGAGCAACTCGAGCTGGCCAACGTGCCAAAAGGCATGCAGGGAGTGGCCATCACCATGATTACAGCCGGACTGCTAAGTCTTGCGTTCATGGGCTTCTCGGGTGTCGATGGAGGACTGAAAGTGGTGTTTGGAATAGAATAGTCATAGCTTAATGTTTAAAAAATAGTAAAAAAGTGGCGTCTGATGAAATTCTACGTCACTTTTTTGTCATATATCAAAAAATATTGTTATCTTTGCGCCGCTATTCATTAATTTAATAACGTAACACAGATTTATGAAACAGACAATATTGGTAACTGGTGGTACTGGCTTCATCGGTTCTCACACTACAGTGGAGCTGATAAATGCCGGATACAAGGTGGTGATAGTCGACAACCTGTCGAACTCACAGGCTAACGTGGTCGACGGAATAGAGAAAATCACTGGTGTGCGCCCGGTATTCGAAGAGGTAGACTGTTGCGACCTCGAGGGCATGGACAAGGTGTTTGCAAAATATCCCGACATCGAAGGTATCATACACTTCGCGGCAAGCAAGGCTGTGGGCGAGAGCGTGGAGAAACCGCTGCTCTACTACCGCAACAACTTCGTAAGCCTTATCAACCTGCTCGAACTCATGCCAAAGTATAACGTAAAAGGCATCATCTTCTCGTCGAGCTGCACTGTCTACGGACAGCCGGATCCGGAAAACCTGCCAGTCACTGAAGACGCACCGATAAAGCCTGCCGAAAGTCCTTACGGCAACACGAAGCAGGTGAACGAAGAGATCATTCGCGACACTATCAATAGCGGCTCGCCAATAAAGGCCATCCTGCTGAGATACTTCAACCCGATAGGCTCCCATCCTACAGCCATCATCGGTGAAATGCCTAACGGAGTGCCTATGAACCTCATTCCTTACGTGACACAGACCGCCATGGGCATTCGCGAGCAACTGAAGGTGTTCGGCAACGACTATGACACACCGGACGGAACCTGCATACGCGACTACATCTACGTGGTAGACCTGGCAAAGGCTCACGTGAAGGCTATGACACGTGTGCTCGACACCGACAGCGACAAACTCGAAGTGTTTAACATCGGAACAGGAAAGGGTGTAAGCACAAAGGAGATTGTGGACGCATTTGAGAAAGCGACAGGTGTGAAGCTCAACTGGACATTCGCCCCTCGTCGTCCGGGAGACATCGAGAAGGTATGGGCTAATCCCGACAAGGCAAACAACGTGTTGGGATGGAAAGCCGAGACAAGTCTCGAAGATACGCTCAAGTCTGCATGGAACTGGCAGAAGAAACTGCGTGAAGAAGGAATACAATAAAGATATATTTTTTTCTGGATTTTCCAGATTTATTTTGTGTTTGTGTTGTGGTTATCCCTCGATGTGAATCGGGGGATAATTTTTAGTACTCAACTTCTGAGAGTTGAATGAATGCTAAACTTTTTTTAGATGAAAATGTATGCCATAGTCGATTGCGACAACTGTTATGTGTCGTGCGAAAGAGTGTTCAGACCCGACCTTGAGGGGAAGCCCGTAGTCGTTTTGTCAAACAACGACGGGTGTGTCGTGGCACGCTCAAACGAAGCGAAGGCTATGGGAGTGAAAGCCGGCACGCCATTCTTCCAGCTCGAACAGATGTTTCCGGGAAAGAAGATTGCTGTGTTCTCTTCTAACTATGAGCTTTACGGTGAGTTGACCGGCAGGGTGGTGAATATCATAAGGAAAGAGTCGCCTGCATTGTTCCGGTACAGCATCGACGAATGTTTCGTGTATCTTGACTCCGAACTCGACTACAAGAAATGGGGTGAGGAACTGCATAAGAAGATAAGGAAATGGACTGGCATGCCAGTGAGCATTGGCATTGCACCTACAAAGACACTTGCCAAGGTGGCAAGTCACTTCGCGAAGAAATATTCTGGATATAACCACTGCTGTGTGATAGACAACGACGTGAAACGGCAGAAGGCGCTGAAACTGTTTCCCGTGGACGACGTCTGGGGAGTGGGACGGCGATATGCCGCCAAACTTACAGCCTATGGAGTGAACACGGCTTTTGACTTTGCATCTCGACACAGCGACTGGGTGAGGGTGACATTCAACAATATCGTTATCCACCGCACATGGCAGGAACTCAACGGCGTGGACTGTGTGCCAAACGAAGAGATGGCGAAGAAGAAGAGCATCTGCACCAGCCGCAGTTTTAATGGAATGATAAGCGACTACACCACATTACGCACCCACGTGAGCAACTATGCCGCCCGATGTGCAGAGAAGCTGCGCTCGCAAGACACGGTATGTTCTGTGGTGGGAGTGTTTATCAACACAAACCCCTTTCGTGAAGACCTGGCACAGTATTGGAACTATCTCGACCGCCGCCTCATCACTCCTGCCAATTCTTCCATTACAATAGTGAAGACAGCGGAAGAGTTGCTTCGCAGCATCTACCGTCAGGGGTATCAGTATAAGAAGGCGGGAGTGATAGTGATGGGCATCGGCAATCCTTACCCCATGGAGCACGACCTGTTTGACATCACGGCAGAGCAGTTTCAGAAAATGAAAAGGCTCGACGCTGTGATAGACCGTATCAACCGTGCCAACGGCAGTGAGACAGTGGTGCTCGGTTCACAGCAATACACGCGTCCCAACGGCGAGGGCAAGGCGGAGGTGTTTGCCAATGCCATACGCCACGACTTCCGTAGTCCGAATCCCACCACAAGGTGGAGTGAAATCATCAGACTTGTGTAAGATACACAGAAAAACGACTTCCTTTTCCTAATTGCGACTTCACCTTTATTTCGCCTTTAAGTCGCGCCACTATCACCTTGCAGATTGAAAGGCCTAAGCCAGTGCCTTGTTTGAATTCGTTTTTCTTGTAGAAACGGGAGAATACCATCTTGCGGTCTTCTTCCGACAGACCAATACCAGTGTCCTCGACGTATAGTTCCACCTTGCCGGTCTCGTGGTTGGTGTTCCAGCCGAGTGTGACGGAACCTTCGGGAGTGAACTTTCCAGCATTGGTGAGGAAGTTGCCGATGACCTGACGCAGACGACTCTCGTCTACGTTAATCTTTACATCCTCAGACTTTACATAATTGAAAACCAAGTGTTTGGGCATCTGCACAGAGTGGGTGGCGTATATCTTGTCCATCACCTCACTCACCTTGTAGTTCTTTATCACAAAGTCCATCTGTCCTGACTCGGCGCGCGAGAGGTCGAGTATGTCGTTGATGAGTTTCAGCAGAAGGTCGTTGTTGGTGTGTATGGTGTCTATAAACATCCTTCTTTCCTTCTCCGTAAACTCGTCGGCCGGCAGGGCGAGAAGTTCGGAGAAACCTATGATGGCATTGAGCGGTGTGCGTATCTCGTGACTCATGTTAGCAAGGAACGACTCTTTCAGCGTGGCTTCCTCCGCCAACTTTCTCGCTTCCTGAAGCTCACGCTCTCGATGCTTTATGTTGTCGATATTCATCAGCAGGCCGTATGACTTTTGGAAGATGCCCTGGCTGTTGACAATACCCTTGCCTCTCACCTGATACCAGTGGTAAATGCCATCGCCTCTGAAGTCGGCTTCTATGTCGCAGGTCCAAGGCTCCCCGTTGTTTATATGTTCCACCAGTTCCTCGTATTGCGGGCGCGTCTCCGGTGTCATCATGTCGAGGTATTGCCGTAGGGTTATCACCTGTGGCTCCTTTCCATGTTTTTTCCAGAATGAGTCCTTGAAGTACATCATGTTTTTACTCGTGCGTTCCCATGCGTATGAGCTACTGTTCTGCACGGCCAGGTTATAGAGGTCGTTTTCCTGCTTTACCTGCTTTTGCGCCTCCCTTTTCTGTTTGCGTTCCCTGCCCAGCAGTCTTATGTAGTACACCATGCAGCATATGGCCGTAGCCACTCCCATGACCAAAAGTGCCCAGAACATCAGTTCGTGCCGTTCTTTCCATGAAACGTTTATGAGTTTATATCCTTTTGCTTCCAGTGTCTTTATGTCCATTCCGAAGTGCTCAGCCACGTTCCAGTCCACATATACAGCTTTTCTCGACGGAGAGACCTTGATGTTCTCAGGCTGTTCACCGTTTGCAATGCGTCTGACGTATGTCGCTATGCCTTCAGAAATGTCGTCTACGGAAGAGAAATATCCGCCTATGGTGTTGAAGGCTCCCTTGCCGAAGCCCATGCAGGTGGCGGTGATCATGGGATAGGTGTTGCCGAAACGTATCATCTGCATTGAGGCGGCGTCATATTTCAGCTGAATATAGGTGAGTGGTGAATATTTCCTGAGAAGCAAGACGAGGTTCTGCCCCGTTTTCTCATTCATGGGTTCCGTCACCTTGGTGTTGACGGCAATGTTTCGCAGAGAAAGAGAAGTGATGGAGTACTTGCCCTTGTATTTGGTCACTAAGTCTTGTATGCTTTCGTGCCAGTCAAGATTGTTGACAACCTTTTTGTTGTTGGCGAGTTGCTCGTTGATATTGGCACGGGTCTTACGGTCGAGGAAGGTTTCGTCCATGATGGTGAACGTATGTCCCACGCCGGTCAGCTCCTTGGCGATATAGATGTTTTGCTCAACGTCGGGAGTGTCAGTCACTCCAGTCACATTCTTGTGGCTTTCCATCTGCTTTTCGTTAGGGTATTGCACTCCTGCAAATACAAAAGGCAGCGTGTTCACCTGTGGGATGTCGTTGCAGAGGGTGGAGTAGGTGGCTTGGTCGCCAATGGTGACGATGATGTCGATTTTCCTTTTTGCATCCTCTTCCTCAACAATCTTTCCCGCCTGCACTATTTCGTCTTCAGGGTTCCAGTGGTCGCAGTCGAGGTATCTGAATGTCACGTCGGCATATACCTTGTTGTCTTCCAGATGGTCGAGTATGGTTTGTGGGTAGTCGGTGAAGTTGTATCGTCGCTCGCTTTCCGAGAACATCACGAGGATGTGTATTCTTGGTTGTGACGAGACCCAAAAAGAATATCCTGTGGCAATGATAGCCATCACTGCCACAACGCCCAATATCCATCCTGTTATTCTCTTGTAGTTCATTCTTTATCTTCCATTAAACTTGAGGTACACAGAGAAACGGCTTCCCTTTCCAAGTTGCGACTTCACTTTTATCTCGCCTCCTAAGCGGCTTACTATGAGTTTGCAGATGGAGAGGCCGAGGCCTGTGCCTTGCTTGAATTCGTCTTTCTTGAAGAATCGGCTGAACACCATCTTTCGGTCTTCTTCCGACAGTCCAATTCCCGTGTCTTCTACATACATTTCCACCTTGCCGGTCTGTTCGTCCACTTTCCACCCTAAGGTTATAGAGCCTTCGGGCGTGAACTTGGAGGCGTTGGTGAGGAAGTTGGTGATTACCTGGCGCAGGCGCCCTTCATCGGCCTTTATTATCACGTTGGAGTCCTGGTTGTATATGAACTGCAGGTGATCGGGCATCTGAACAGCGAAGGTCTGGTACACCTTGTCCATTATTTCCTTTACGCTGCATGGCTTTATCTTGAAGTCCATGTGGCCTGACTCCAGTCGCGACACGTCGAGTATGTCGTTGATGAGCTTCAGCAGCAGTTCGTTGTTGGTGTGTATGGTGTCGGCGAACAGTTTCTTATCCTCCTCGGTGAAGTCGGCGTCAGGTTGGAGGATGAGTTCGGAGAATCCCACGATGGCGTTTAGCGGTGTGCGTATCTCGTGGCTCATGTTAGCGAGAAACGACTGTTTCAGTGTTGCCTCTTCCGCCTGTTTGTGTGCCTCCATTATCTCCTTTTCCTTTTGCTTAAAGCTGTCGATGTTGGTAATCATTCCATACGATTTCACGAAGCGCCCGTTGTCGTCGAGTATACCCTTTCCCTTTATCTGGAACCATTGCCACTCTCCGTTGCCGTAGAAGTCGGCCTGTACTTCGTTGTAGTATGACTCTCCGCGTTTGACGTGCGACAGGCCTTCACGGTATTTGTCTTGGCTATCAGGATGCAGCATTGACATAAAGTCGCCTATGGTTATCAGTCTTGGCTGTTTGCCATAGTAATGCCAGAATTTCTCGCTTATGTTTATCCTCGGCCCGATGTGTTCCCATGCGAAGGTGGGACTGTCTTGCACGGCCATGTTGTATAGCGAGTTTTCCCGTTCCAACTGCTGCATGACAGCGTTTTTCTGTCTTCTTTCCTTCACCAGCTGTCTTACGAGCACAATTAGCAGCAGTGTCACTATGATGCCTCCGGAATATACTGTAAGAGTGTATATCAAGGGGTATTTGTCTTTCCACGGCATGTTCACCACATTGTAACCTTCAGGCAGTGTGTTGTGTTTGAAACCATAGGTCTTTGCCACTTGCCAGTCGAGGTAGTAGTCTTTCCGTGTCATGCCCACCTTTATGTTCTTGGGCTTCTCTCCGGCGAAAATCTTTCTTGCATACTCGGCAACGTCGTTTGCAATGTCCTTGCCAGATGCGAAATAGCCGCCTATATAGTAGTTGTCCTCGCCGCCGAAGCCTTTCCATGTGGCGGTGAGCATGGGAAGGTAGTTGGTGGTGCGTATGGTTTGCAATGGCGTGTGGTCGTATTTCCCTTGTATATATACCAAGTCCTTGAACTTTCTCAGCACTATTCTAAGGTTGTTGCCGTTGTTTGGGTCCATGGGCTTGTCTTCCCTGGTGTTGAGGTTAAGGTAGCGCAGCGACATGACAGACAGGGAGAAGCTGTCCTGATAGTCGGTGAGAAGTTCCATGATGCTGCAATTCCAGTGGGTGTTGTTGCGTATGTCTGTCTTCGTGCGCAGTTGTCTGTCTATCTCGTCGCGCATCTTCATGTCGAGAAACGACTTGTTGAGCATCATGAAAGTCTGTTTCCTGCCTGTAAGAGTGTAGGCGGCATATATGTTTTTGCAGATGTCGACGGAGTCTACCACACCGGTGGCGTTGGGATATGCGGCCAGTTGTTTCCAGTTAGGAAACTGTACCCCGCCAAACACTATTGGCACCTTGTGGAGCAGTGGAATGTCGTTGCAGAGAGTGGAGTAGGTGGCCTGGTCGCCGATTGTCACCAGCATGTCAATGTTCTTTTCCCTGTTGTTTCGAGTAATAATCTTTCCGGCTTCCTCCACTTCCCTTTCAGCTTCCCAGCGGTCGCACGAGAGGTAGTCGAAGGAGAGGTTGGCATCAATGCCTTTCTCCTTGAAAGCCTTGGTCATGGTGTTCTCTATATCAGCAAAAGTGTTGTATTGAGTCCTGTCTTCGGAGAACACCACGAGCACGTGAGGCTTGTCGGCAGACTCGGTCGAAGAACAGTCGTTGAAACACAATATCCACACTGCCGCCCCGACAAGCCCGATGACTGCCGCGGCTGCTATGAGATATGTCATTTTAAAGTGTTTCATCTTTTTATTCATCGAAATGTTTTTTTTCGCGAGTTTGTGTAATAGCGGATGAGTTGTTACTTTTTCGGGTACTCACCCAAAAATCTTACCCCCCCCCATACAGTGTATGGTAAACCTTGTGCCTTTGCCAAGACGGGATTTCACTTCCATGTCTCCTCCCTGCCTTATGGCTATGGCCTTGCAGATAGACAGGCCGAGACCTGTGCCCTGCTGGAATTTGTCTTTCTTGTAGAATCGGTTGAACACCATCTTCTGATCGTCGTCGGAGAGACCACTGCCAGTGTCCTCCACATACAGGTCGACACCGCGGTTGTCGTCGGTCGGTTCCCATCCAATGGTGATAAATCCTTGTTCAGTAAACTTCACCGCATTGGATATGAGATTGTCGAACACGAGCGAGAGCTGGTTTATGTCGATGTCTACCATAGGGTCTGAATCGCCTTCGGGCTGCTGCATGCGGAATCCGATGTTGGATGGTATCGTAGGTTTATATTTCTCGTAAGCATTCGACACTACCTCCCTTACGCTGTACGACTTTATCACGAACGGAATCTCGCCCGACTCCACTCTCGACAGGTCGATGATGTCGTTTATGAGCTTCAGCAGCAGGTCGTTGTTGGTGTTGATGGTTTCTGCGAATAGCGCCTTCTCCTCCGGCGTAAAGTCAGCGTCGGGCTGGGCGAGCAGCTGCGAGAACCCTACGATGGCGTTTAGAGGTGTACGTATCTCGTGGCTCATGTTTGATAGGAACGACTCTTTCAGTGTGGCCTCCTCAGCCAGTCGCCGTGCCTCAACGAGCTGGAACTCCTTCATCTTGAATTCGTCCAACTTGAGCAGCATGCCGTTAGAGCGCACGTAGTTGTTGTCTTTGTCAAACACGCCCTTGCCGCGTATCTGATACCAGTGCCACTCGCCGTTCCGGTAGAAGTCGGCCTTCACCTCTCCCTTATAGTTGTCGCCACTGTTCACCTTCTCCAAGCCTTTGAGATATTCAGCGCGATAGTCTGGGTGAATCATATCCATAAACTCGCTAATGTCACACACGTGCGGTTTGTGTCCATAGTGATGCCAGAAGGCGTCGCTGAGGTACATGGTGGTGCCGTAGCGTTCCCAAGCGAAGGCTTGGCTGTTTTCGATGGCCATATTGAAGAGAGTGTTCTCACGTTCCACACGTATCAGGGCCTTGTGTTTCTGCTTTTTTTCCTTTATGTATAGACTGAAGAGCAAGGACATGACTATCAGGCAGAGTATAATCGACCCGTAGATGAGCGTATTGTATAGCTTGTGGTGCATCTCCTTCCACGAGAGGTTTACCACGTTGAATCCTGCCGGAAGATTGTTTTTGTTGTATCCGTGCTTTTTCGCGACGTTCCAGTCTATCCAGTATTCCTGTTTGGTAGGTCTTACCGTGAAGTCCTGCGGCTTTGCTCCCCGCAGTATTTTTGCTGCTCTTTCTGCCACGTCGGCAGCAATGGCTTCAGCACCTGCGAAAAAGCCGGCGATGAATTTGCTTTCCGGTGCGCCGAAGTCGAGCCATGTGGCAGAGAGCATAGGTTTCTTGCTGCTCATGTTCACCATCATTATCGACTCCGAGTCGTATTTCATCTGCATGTATGTCATTTTCGAGAACCGGTTCATGGCGAGCATCAGGTTCTCGTTGCCGAGGGAGTCCTGCTTCTCTCTCATTGCAGTGTTATTGTCGAGGTTGTAGAGTGAGAAGGGAGTGATGGAGAACTGTCCTTCAGGCAATTTGAATATCTCATACATCGTGTGGTCCCATCCGATGTTGTCGGTTATCTCCGGATGTTCTGCAATCTGCATTTTTATTCGTTTCTTCACCTGCTTGTCGAGATAGTGGTGGGAGGGCAGTGTGTTTACGGCATATATCCCGCATATCTTTTGGGCGAGATAGATGTTCTTTACTGCGTCGAGACTGTCGGTGAAGCCCGTGAGGTTGGGGTTGGCCTTGAGCAGGCTGGGGTTGGGGAAGGCCACAGCGCCGAACACCACAGGCAGTGTCTTGGTGAGTGTGTCGCGGGTGGTCATGAGAGAGTATGTCACCTCGTCGCCAATGGTGACAAACATGTCGGGGTCGCCATTAATGCAGGCTTGGTCGATGAGTCGTCTTGCTTCCTCCACTTCCTCGTTGTGTCCCCATCTGTCGCAGTCGAGATAGTGGTATGAGATGTTGGCGTTTATCCCCTGGCGTTTCAGTTCTTTTTAAAAATACTTTAAGAATGTTCAGTAGCAGTGAACGTCCTTTCCTTGTGAGAACATCACGGCAACCTTGTATGTCTTTTGCTTTTCATAGGTATAAACGCCGAAAGCCATGACCGCAATGGTCATGGCTATCAGTGTGATATACAGGAACTTTCGAGTCTGTTGAGTCATAAATTAATTAAA
The DNA here is from genome assembly GCA_945614335.1 of uncultured Prevotella sp. Classification (GTDB taxonomy): domain Bacteria; phylum Bacteroidota; class Bacteroidia; order Bacteroidales; family Bacteroidaceae; genus Prevotella. The sequence continues at coordinate 3,632 of CALZAP010000006.1, read as the reverse complement.
TATATACTTTACTCCAATCTGCATTCTCCAGCAGTTGGTGTTGTCGCGTATTATGTCGAAGGTGTGGTCGACGAGCTTCGTCACTCCCTCGCTGTCCTTGTAGTTGGCGAGTTTGTAAATAGGCTGGTTGTTTGCGTCCACCGTGTTTTTTGCGTCTATCACGAGAGGTTTGACGGCGGCGTTGATGGCCGACTTGGCGCATCCCCACTTGCTGTTGAGCAAGTTGCCGAAGTTCAGTATGTCGAAGTTCAGCTGGAAGCGGTTCACCTGCTTGCCTATCTTCACCTTTATCTCCTGTGTGAGTCGAAGGTCGAAGCGGTTGTACCATGGATTGAATCCGCCGAAGGCCTGTGCATACTCACCCTTGTGCTTGCTCAGGTAAGGGTCTTGGTTGATGAAGTCCCAGAAGGCGTTCTTCTGGTCTTCCACGGTAAAGGTGGTCTTGTTGGCGGTGTATTCCATGAAGTTCATCTCGTCCTTTGATGCAGGTATGTAGATGAGGTCGTTGGACATTCCGTCGTTGTTGAGGTCACCGTTGTATGTGTAGCTGTAAGAGCCGTTTTTCTGTCCGGAGTAGAACAGCGACACACGTGTTGACATCTGGTCGTTGATGTAGTTCAGCTTATATGACGCCGATGCGATGACACGGTGAGGCGTGTAGATGTATCGTGCGTTCTGTGTCTCCTGTATGTTTATACCGTTCACGGTAGGCAGGTTTGTCATTGCGTTTTCCACCTGGTTGCTCTGCAGCGAGTTCATGGTTTTCGAGGCTGTCCATGTGTAAGCCGCCATGAGGTCGAGGTTTTTCACCGGAGTCATCTTCACCTGTGCCATCACGTTGGCAGAGTAACCCTTGTTGGTGTTTGTCATCTCGTAGGCGTAACCGTTGTCGCTGTGAATGCGTTTCTCCACGTTGCCGGGGTAGAAGTAGCGGTTGTCAGGACCATCGAATCGCTTTGCCGTGGCCTTGTCCATGTCGATGTTGGCGTCAAAGGCGGTGATGGCGTTTATGTCCTTGGCGTATGTCCCTTCGATGGTGAAGAGGTTGTCGAATCCGAGAGGCGCCTTCCAGTCGAGTGCGAGTGTGGTCTTCCATACCTGAGGCATCTTGAAGTTCTTGTCCACGGTGATGAGATTGCTTACGGCACCCGGTTGTGTGGGGAAGAGCTTCTTCTGCTCTTCGGGCAGGTTAGGCACCACTTCGCTCAGCACCTGCTGTGGAGTGCGCACTCCGCCTGCGAGGTATTGCAGCAGCGGGTTGGCGGCGTTGGTTATCTGTACGGAGGTCTGCAGCATGCCCGAGCCTTCCTGCATCTTGCTGAAGAAGATGAGAGGGAAGCGTCCGGTGAAGATACCCGTACCTCCACGGAATCTCAGGTCGCCGTTTTCGGTCATGTCGTAGTTGAATCCCACTCGTGGCGAGAGCATTACCGCATTGCCCGGCCACTCGCCCGTGTTGAGCTTCTTGCCGTTGAAGTCGAGGTTGGCCACCGAGGGGTTCTCGTAGCGGTGGTTGGTATACATTGGCATGTCCATTCTCACTCCAAACAGCATGCGGAGACGTGGGTTGAGCTGCCACTCGTCCTGTGCATAGGCCGAGAGGCGGTTGTAGGTCACGTCGGAGAGGGCGCGGTCTTCGCCGGTGAGCGACCAGCACATGGCGAACGCCACTGGAGCCTTCTTCTGAAGGAAGTCGTCGTATGAGGCGTAGCGGTAGTAGCCCGCACCGTATTTCATGTAGCAGTTGGAAGCCACAGTTGACTCGAAGCCTGCACCGAGGGTGAGGTAGTGGTCGCCGAGTGAGATATTGAGGTCGTCAACGATGTTCCAGCTCTTCTCGTTGATACCGTTGAGCCATGCGTGAGGGTCGTAACCTGCCGACATGTAGGCATGGTTCTTTCCGTCGCCGTCGTAAGTCTTCATTATCTCTATGCAGGGGAACGAGGCGTCGCACTCGCGGTTGTTGGCGTCGTTGAATGTGAACGAGGCGCGCAACTTGTTGGTGATGTTGTTGCCGAAGCGGCTGTTGAGCTCGCCGGTGAGAGAGTAAACGTTGTCTACCTTACGCCAGTTGGAGCCGTCGAACACCATTGAGTATACGCTCACTCGTCCGTCGCCCATACCCATGCCAGGGCTTGAGTATAGGTTGTCCTTCTTTCCGTTGGTCTGGTTGTAGCGCAGTGTGAGGTTGTGGTTCTTGGATATGTTCCAGTCCACGCGAGCCATAAGGCGGAAGAACTTGTTCTCGCCGGTGAAGTCGTTGTAGGAGCCGGGGTTCCAGCCGTACATCGACTGCAGGTCTGAAGAAAACTTCTGCATGTCGGCCTCAGTCACACGTGATATGAGGTTCTTTCCGTCTTCCACGCCATTCTGCGAGGCACGCCACTGGTGAAGTTCGAGCGGAGTGTTTTCCAGTTCGGCGCTCACGAAGAAGAAGAGCTTGTCTTTCACGATAGGTCCGCCGAGGGTGAGTCCGTAGATGGTGCGCTTGATGTCGCCGCGTGGAGCGGTCAGCTCCTCGCCGTACACCTTGTTGCCGCGGAGGCTCTCGTCCTTATAGAAGTGGTAAGCCGATCCACGGAAAGTGTTAGAGCCGCTTTTTGTCACAGCATTGATGGTGGCTCCCAGGAAGTTTCTGTTTTTAACGTAGAATGAGGAGTTCAATATCTGTATTTCTTACAAGGCTTCGAGGGCAAACGGGCTGCCGGCTCCTGGCATTTTCTCTCTGTCGAGACCCATGTTGGCATTGAAGTTGGCACCGTCGATGCTATAGTTGTTCATACCGCCGTCGCGTCCTCCAAACGAGCCGCTTCCGGTATAGTAGGGCGACATGGCGAGAATGTCCTGTATGCTACGGTCGATAGTAGGACGGTTGTCGATGTCTTCTGCCGAGAAGTTCTCCGACGAACCTGTCTTTCTTATTGCAGCAGCCTGGCTTGTGATTACCACTTCCTTAAGTTCGTTGCCTGCGGTAAGTTTCACGTCGCATGAGTAGAGTTCTCCAAGGCTGATGCGCTTGATGTTTACAACTGCTTTATTATGACCTACAAAGCTGACTTCCAGACGGTATGGTCCGCCGGGACGAAGGCCGTCGAAACGGAACTGGCCTTTCTGGTTTGAAACGGTGGTGTAGCTCGTTCCTGTTCCCGTTTCTGTCAGTCGTACTATTGCTCCGGGCAGAATGTCGTCTGTGTCGGAGGTGGTACCTGTGATTGTTGAAGTCGTGTTTTGTGCAAGTGTAAACACTGAGAAAAACACTGATAGATACAGCATCACTGCTGATCGTCTCACTTTTTGACGTCTGATTTTCATATAAAAATATTAATATAACTCTGTTATAAGCGGAGAGCGTGAACATCTTCATCATTGAATGGTACAAACCAATATAATATATATTAATAAGGTGTATTCTTTTTGCTCCCTTTTCAATATATTTTCATTTATTAAAATTCTTTGCAAAAGATAATAATAAACTTTAATAAAGCCAAAAGTTTTTGTGGTATTTTATATTAAATTAACTAAACGGGGGGGTAAAAAGTAAAAATCCAAGGAATAGTAATGTAAAAATGACAGGATGTCAGAAAAGGCAGCAATAAACGTGCGGAGCTTACGATATAAGAACAGTTAGTATC
>CALZAP010000005.1 GCA_945614335.1 uncultured Prevotella sp. | reverse complement strand
GTTCTCAAAAGCGAGTGCAAAGGTACGCACTTTTTCAATACACTCCAAATATTTCGACAAAAAAGTGCATATATTTAACGTTTATTTACACAAATAGGGCTTTTAAGTCCAAAAATAGCCCAAAAAAGCTTAGTTTTAGCCAAAAGAGAGAATATAAGCAAAAAAGGGATTAACCATTTCGTCGAAAAACGAAGGTTAATCCCCTTTATTTATAGAATTATGGTTTATATTTCCTGCAACATCTCGTTGAGTGTAGGATGAATGTGCACCATGTCATGAAGTTGACTTACGGTAGTATGCTTACATATAAGAGCGCTAATCTCCTGTACGATGTCAGCGCTATGTGCTCCGTAAGCATGGCAACTGAGAATACGACCATTGTTTGCATCAGCCACGAGTTTGAGCATTCCCTCAGCCTCAGCCATAGCCAATGCGCGTCCATTAGTTCGATAGTTTTTCTTCCTGACTTCAATTTCCACGCCTTCAGCCTTGAGTTGTTCTTCAGTTTTTCCCACGCAGGCAGCTTCTGGGTTAGTGAAAATGGCAGCAGGCATAATGTCGAGACAAATCTCGTCTGCTTGTCCTACGATATGGTTGATGACGTGCAGTCCCTGCATTGTGGCAGCATGGGCAAGCATCATGCGAGCGTTGACGTCTCCAATGGCATAAACTCCCTGTACGTTTGTCATCATGTTGTCGTCGACGGCGATTCCCCTTTGGTCAAACTTTATGGAGGTGTTTTCGAGACCGAATCCATCCACGTTCGGCTTACGTCCCACAGCCATCAGCACCTTGTCGGCCTGTATGCTCTGTTCCTTTCCTTTTCTATCAAAGATGACACATCCGTCGGCGATTTTCTTCACAGCCGACTGCATGTAGAATTCCACACCCTGTTTCTCCAACACTTTTCTCAGTCGTTTTGCCACGTCGGCATCGAGAGCCGGTATACAGTCCTTGAGGAATTCGACTACTGTGACTTCAGCGCCGAGTTGTCTGAAGATGCTTGCAAACTCCATACCTATAACTCCAGCCCCAACGATAGCAAGCCGCTTGGGAAATTCCGTAAGGCTGAGCAATGTGTCGGAAGTGAGGAGCATGTTTTCGTCAAGAGCCTCAAGTCTCAGTGTCTTGTGTGACGAGCCTGTTGCTATGATAATGTTCTTTGCAGTGTATTGTTCTCCATTGGCCTCTACGGTATGGTCGTCGAGGAAGACAGCCTTAGCCTTCACCAGAGTGATGCCAGGTGCAGAGAGCACACCAGCAATGGCCTCCCTTAGCTGCATCACCACATTGTCTTTTCTCGCCACGATTTCTTCGAGTGAGAATTGCGGTTCAACGGCCTTTAGTCCGAGCTGTGCCGCGTTTCTCATTTCTCCGGCAGCTTCGGCAGAACGTGCGAATGTCTTAGTAGGAATACATCCCACGTTAAGGCATGTTCCACCGAGAGGTCCTTCCTCAAAGATGGTGACCGACATTCCCTTTGAAGCTGCATAGGCAGCGGTCCTGTATCCACCAGGTCCGCTACCTATTATAATAATATCAGAGTTGTTCATGCCTCAATATCCTTAAACTTTACCACAGGATGCTTAGCGGCCAGCACGTCGTCAACACGACCGATAGGCGTATTGTGCGGGGCGCTCTTCACGATGTCGGGGTTAGTGCGTGCCTCTTCAGCAATCTTCTTCATGACGGCAATGAATCCGTCGATGGTGTCCTTGCTCTCGTTTTCGGTAGGCTCAATCATGAGCGACTCGTGGAAGAGGAGCGGGAAATAGATTGTGGGCGCATGGTAACCATAGTCAAGCAAGCGCTTAGCCACATCCATGGTAGTGACACCGGTAGACTTGTCGCGCAGTCCGTCGAACACGAACTCATGCTTGCACAATCCCTCTATAGGCAACAGGTAGTCATCCTTGAGCGACTCCTTGATGTAGTTGGCGTTGAGAGTGGCGAGAGGTCCGACCATCTTCAGGTTCTCACGTCCCAGTGTGAGGATGTATGTAAGAGCGCGGAGTAGCACGCCGAAGTTACCATGATAGCCACCTACAGAAATTCTTCCTCCGGCATTCACGTCGGCAAAGTCAATAGGCCTTACATCGGCAAGCGACTTGGCGCATGAAGCCTGCGGCAGGAACTGCTCGAGTCCAGCCCTCACTCCCACCGGTCCGGCGCCAGGTCCACCACCTCCGTGAGGAGTGGAGAAAGTCTTGTGCAGGTTGATGTGCATAACGTCGAATCCCATGTCGCCCGGACGGCTTGCACCGAGCATCGGGTTAAGGTTAGCTCCGTCGTAGTACATCAATCCTCCACACTCGTGTACGAGTTTGGCAATTTCAGGAATGTCTTGCTCAAACATGCCGAGCGTGTTCGGGTTTGTCATCATCATGGCAGCCACGGTGTCGTCGAGCAATCCCTTGAGGTCATTAACGTCAACATATCCCTGCGCCGTGCTCTTCACCTCCACCACTTCGAGTCCGCAAACGGCAGCCGATGCCGGGTTAGTGCCGTGAGCCGAGTCAGGAATGATAACCTTCACACGTTTCTTGTCGCCGCGGCTCTCATGGTATGCCCTGATGATCATGAGTCCTGTGAGTTCTCCGTGTGCTCCCGCGAAGGGGTTGAGAGTGAACTTGCTGAGACCAGCGATAGCGGAGAGTTGTTTCTGCAGTGTATCGTAAACGTCGAGTGCACCCTTTACGGTGTCTTCCGGCTGCATTGGGTGCAGTGCGGTGAACTCCGGCATGTTAGCCACCTCTTCATTTATCACGGGATTGTATTTCATTGTACAGCTGCCGAGCGGATAGAATCCGTTGTTCACGCCGAAATTGTTTTCGCTGTGGTTAGTATAGTGTCTTACCACTGTCATCTCGTCGCACTCAGGCAGAGCCGCATCTTCCTTTCTGCACTGTTCGGCAGGAATGTCATATTCGCCAAACTGGTTTTTCGGAAGTGAATATCCACGTCGGCCTTGCTTAGAAAGCTCGAATATCAGATTTCCATATAATTTGTTGTTCATATCGTCACCTCCTTAAATTAAACTTACCAGTGTGTCAATTTCTTCCTTTGTTCGTTTCTCTGTCACTGCAAACATGATAGTGTCTTCAGCCACCTTAATGCCGCCGAAGAACCCGTTGTCGATGAATTTCTTCTGCAGTGCGTCCACGTCGCCGTTGTATCTCACGCAGAACTCATTGAAGAAAGGTTTTTCGAATGCCATGGTGAACTTACCAGTGGCAACGAGTTTCTCAGCCATGTAGTGAGCGCCGGCGTAAGAGAGTCTTGCAGCCTCCTTCACGCCTTCCTTGCCCATGAGCGACATGTAGATGGTGACGAAGAGCGCCATGAGGCTTTCGTTCGAGCAGATGTTTGAAGTGGCCTTCTGGCGGCGGATATGCTGTTCGCGTGCCTGCAGAGTGAGCACGAAAGCCCTCTGTCCGCGGTTGTCCTTTGTCATACCGACAATGCGTCCGGGTAGTTTTCTCAGCAGTTTTTCTGTGCAGCACATATATCCGAGCGACGGGCCTCCGAATGTCATCGGAATGCCGAGGCTTTGCCCGTCGCCCACTGCGATGTCAGCCCCCCACTCTCCCGGTGTCTTTAGCACTGCGAGGTCGCTGATGATGCTGTTTATGACGAAGAGAGCCTTGTTTGCGTGAGCCGCATCGGCAAATCCCTCATAGTCCTCCACGTTTCCGTAGTAGTTAGGCTGCTGTACGATCATTCCAGCCACGCCCCCCTGTGCAATCTTAGCCATATAGTCGTCGCGGTCGGTCACTCCGTCGTTAGCCTTCACCATTTCGATGTCTATTCCGTGGAAGTGTGCATATGTATTAATTACCTCAATGACTTTCGGGTCTAATGTTTCCGAGACGAGCACCTTGTTAGCCTTTTTCCCGGCAGCCACACACATCAGCGCAGCCTCAGCCGTGGCGGTGGAACCGTCGTACATCGACGCGTTAGAGATGTCCATTCCTGTCATCTCAGCCATCATCGACTGGTATTCGAAGATATAGTGCAGTGTGCCCTGAGAGATTTCGGCCTGATATGGAGTATATGATGTGAGGAACTCGGAGCGTTCCACGATGCTTGGTATCACCGACGGTGTGTAGTGGTCGTAAGTACCGGCACCGGCGAAGCATACGAGCTGTTTGTTCTCCTTTCCGAGTTTTCCGAAGAACTGTCTTATCTCCAGTTCGCTTTTAGCCTCCGGCAGGTCATATTCGCCTTTGAAGCGGATGCTGTCCGGCACTTCGGCATAAAGACCATCCAAAGAAGAGACGCCGGCTTTAGCCAGCATCTCTTTCAGGTCTTCTTCCGTATGTGGGAAAAACTTGTATTGCATTATTGTAATTTCGTTTTACGAATCAGTTGAATATCCTTTTATTATTCATTCTCGCAGAACTTCTCGTATGCAGCAGCATCCATGAGGTTGTCGAGCTCAGCCTTGTCGGTGAGTTCCACCTTGATGATCCAGTTTTCGAAGGCGTCTTTGTTTACGAGTTCCGGTTCGTCCTCAAGAGCCTCGTTCACCTCAACCACAGTTCCGCTGACGGGCGAGATGAGGTCGCTTGCAGCCTTCACGCTCTCCACGGCGCCGAAGTCCTCTCCAGCCACCACTTCGTCGTCGACTTCAGGCATGTCAACATATACTATATTACCGAGGGCGTGCTGTGCGAAGTCAGAGATGCCTATATAACCATACTCGCCTTCAACCCTTACATACTCGTGTGACTCAGAATAGTAGAGTCCTTCAATTACCTTTGCCATAATAGTTTTATTGTTTTAAAAATTTGTTATTTCTGATTATTTCTTATAATGCTTTTCGTAGAACTTTTTCTTCACCACCACTCCCGGGAAAGTCTTTTTCCTTATCTGCACTTCGAGTTGTGTGCCGAGTTTGTTGAAAGGAACGTTCACGAGAGCCATGCACACGCTCTTGTCGGTGGAGATGGTATGGTAGCCTGTGGTCACCTCTCCCACTGTCTCCCCGTCCTTTATCACAGCGTATCCGTGACGTGGAATGGCCTTTCCCTCGAGTTCTATGCCGACGAGTCTCTTAGCCACTCCGTTCTCCTTTTGGTCGACGAGAGCCTCGCGTCCGATGAACTCCGGCTTGTCGAGCTTGCAGAAGATGCTCAGTCCGGCCATTACTGGCGATATGTCGGCAGAGAGTTCGTCGCCGTAGAGCGGCAGTCCCACCTCGAATCTCAGTGTGTCGCGACATCCGAGTCCGCATGGCTTGCACATTCCAGAAGCCATCAGCTTGTCCCAGCATTCGCGTATGTATTCGTGCGAACCGTATATTTCGAATCCGTCCTCTCCTGTGTAGCCCGTACGGCTTACGATGACGTCGCCGATGGTCTTCACGGTGTAGAAAGTGAGTTCGCTACATTCGAGTCCGAGCACTTCCTCCACCACCTTTTCCGACTCAGGTCCCTGCACGGCTATCTGTCCGTAGAAGTCGGAGCGGTTCTGCATGTCGATGTCGTAACCCTTGGCGTGCTGCTGCATCCATGCCCAGTCCTTGTCGATGTTTGCGGCGTTGATGACGATGAAGAAGTCGTTGTCGGCCATTTTGTATACGAGGAGGTCGTCTACGGTGCCACCGTTTTCGTAGCACATCATTCCGTAGAGAATCTTTCCGTTCTCCAGTCCACGCACGTCGTTAGTGAAGATGTGGTTGACGTAAGCCTCGGCATCCTTGCCTTTTACCGTCACCTCACCCATGTGCGACACGTCGAACACTCCGCAGTCGTTTCTCACAGCCTGGTGCTCGTCGATGATTGTCGAATACTGAATTGGCATGTCAAATCCTCCGAAAGGACTTATCAGTGCCCCAAGAGCCACGTGCTTGTCGTAAAGGCACGTCTTTTTGTTTTCTTCCATTGTTTTGCGGTTATTATTTCGTTAGTATTAATGTATCCAAGTCTTTTAAATGGTTAACCCAGAATCAACGACAAGAAGTCCTTCTTTTTCAGGTTCATTATCGTTTTGTCGAGTTCTTCAGGCAGAGCCTTTTCCAGTGCGTCGCTTGTGAGTTCTACGCCTTTCAGCGGTCTGACGATGTCGTCGATGTTTCCCACTATAAAGTAGTCGCCGAGCATTGTCATGGCCTTTATCACTCCGTTTTTTGCCTCTATTCTTATCTGGAACTCCCCGACGTTTTCTATACGTCCTTTTTTCACTATGGTGTATTTAGGATTGTTTCCGTAAACAAATTCGTCGGTTAGGTATTCCTTTTCTATTTCCTCAATGCCTTTCACGTCTTCTTCGCTTAGTGTTATCTCCCCTTGGCAGAGGTTGTTTCTCACGAATAGTTTAAACTGCTCTATGTCGAGGTCGATGAAGTCTTTGAGCAGTGCTATGCGTTGTCTTACGCTTGCCACTCCCTTGCTGAGGAGTTTCTCGTCGTTTGGTGTTATGGCTCCCACCATGTTCACCATGTCGGTGTCGTAAAGCATTGTGCCGTGTACGATGCTTCTTCCTGGTATGTGGTAGAAAGCGTTGCCCGACACTTTTCTGTCGCCAATCATCACGTCGTTTCTTCCGCTTGCCTTTGCGTCTACTCCGAGTTTTTGCAACACGAGCACCACCATATTAATATATCTGTTGAAGGTGAATCCCACGGCCTCGTCTTTTGTCACATACGAGAACATGATGTTGTTCATGTCGGCATACACACATCCTCCGCCGCTTTTTCTCCTGTAGGTCTTTATGCCGTGGTTTCGGCAGAAATCGAGGTTCACCTCGTTTTCTATCAGCTGGTTTCTTCCAAATATTACACTTGGCTCCACCTGCCACATAAAGAAGAGGTCGTCCTCGTCTATTTTTCGCGCAATGTACTCTTCCATAGCGAGATAGAACGACAAGCGACGCACCTTTTCTTCTGGTAATGCTACATACTTCATACTTATTTTTGCGTTATGTTGTTAGATGTCTCTAATTTTTTTGCAAAAATATGAAGAAAATATGTAACTTCAAAACTTTCCGTTGAAAATTTTGTTAAATCACACGTATGTCTCGAGGAACTTTATCTTTCCCTCCACTTTCACCACGTCGGCAGTGGCGGGCAGCATCACTGTCTCGCCTTGTCGGAAGGCCACTTCGTCGCCGTCGGCGGTCACCAGTTTTGCCTCTCCCTTCAGCGCGATGAGTATCACGAAACTGTCGAGGTCGGAGTAGTCGAGGGCCATTGGCTCGTCGAGGTCGTAGACGGCTGTGGAGAAGAACGGACACGACACGAGCTGCACCGGCTGGTTTTTCGTTGGCTCGTAATGCGTGCGGTAGTCGTCGAGCACGGTGTAGTCGATGGCTTCGGCTGCCTCTTCGGTGTGCAGCTGTCGGTAGTTGCCGTCCTTGTCGCGTCGTTTGTAGTCGTAGATGCGGTAGGTCACGTCGCTTGTCTGCTGTATCTCAGCCACAAACGAGCCCTTGCAGATGGCGTGTATTCTTCCGGCTGGGATGAAGAAGCAGTCGTCGGCCTTGAGGTTATACTGTGCCAGGGCGTCCACAATAGTCCCGTCTTCCACCATGGTCTTGTAGGCCTCTGGCGTGATGGCCTTTTTCAGTCCCACTCGCAGTGTGGCGTCGGTGTCGGAGTCGAGTGCATACCACATCTCGGTCTTTCCCATGGGTTTTCCCTGTCGGTGTGCTGTTTCGTCGTCTGGATGCACCTGTATCGAGAGGTCCTGCTGCGCGTCGATAAACTTCACGAGCAGCGGGAAGGTGTTGCCGAAGCGTTCGTAGTTTTCCTTTCCCACGAGTTTTTCCTTCAGTTCCTCCACGAGTTGGTTGAGGTTGCGTCCCTCGTACTTACCCTGAGCCACCACCGACTCGTTGTTTTTCACTCCCGACACTTCCCAGCTCTCTCCCACGTTTTCCTGTTCGGAGCCAAGGTTCTTGAACGGGATAATCTTGCTTCCACCCCAAATAGTAGATTTCAGCAAAGGCTTAAACTTCAAAATTTCCATTTCTTCACGTTTTTTTAATGTTAAACCAATTAATCTATTTTCGGGTTTAAAGTTTTGTAGTCGTATGTTCGGTTTTTCCTTTTAGTTGTCTTTCCAGAATGCAGGTGTGAATATCACGAGCACGGTCATGATTTCGAGACGTCCCATGAGCATCAGCAGGGAGCATATCCACTTGATGCCCTCGGGCAGCGACGACCACGACATGACGGGTCCGATGTCGGTGCCGAGCGTGGGACCCACGTTGCTCACGCAGCTCAACGATATTGTTATCGCATTCGTATGGTCGATGCCTATCGCTATCATCAGCGTGGCCACGATAATGCACATAAGTCCGCTGATGGCGAAAAACGACATCAGCGAGAGTATCTTGTCTTGCGGCACATGCTGTCCGTTCACCTTTATCGGCAGCACGGCGTTTGGGTGGAGTATGCGCTTGAACTCGTTGCGCATCACCTTCAGCACCATCACCATCCTTATGCACTTGAAGCCTCCGCTGGTGCTGCCCGCACATGAGCCGGCAAACATGCAGAGTCCGAGTATCACCCATGTGAGGTGATGCCACTGCCCGGCGTCGTCGTTGAACAGTCCGGTGGTGGTGATGAACGACACCACCTGGAACAGGGCGCTTCTGAAGGCGGGTTCAAGGTTGTAGCCGTTGCTTGTGATAAGAAGATACATTATCCATGTAGTGGATATTACGATGATGCTGACAAAGAGCTTGAACTCAGAGTTTGTAAGCAGCGCCTTGGGCTTGAGCTTGAACGTGGCCGTGTAGAGCAGCACGAAGTTGATGCCGGAAAGGAACTGGAACAGTATGCCTATGTATTCTATCAGCGGCGAGTGGAAGTGCAGCAGCGAGTCGTTGTGGGGTGCAAAGCCTCCAGTGGCTGTGGTTGTCATGGCGTAGTTCACGCTGTCGTACCATCCCATTCCCGCCACCTTGAACGACGCGAAGCAGGCTATCGTCAGCACGGTGTAGATGCTCCATATCCACTTGGCGCTGGTGCTGAGCCTCGGGTGGAGCTTCGACTTTATAGGCCCCGTGGCCTCGGCAGCAAACACCTTCATGCTTCCCCCCACTATCGAGGGGAGTATGGCTATGGTGAAGAACACAATTCCAAGACCGCCTATCCACTGTGTCATCGACCGCCAGAAGAGTATGCCGTGGGGCATGTGCTCCACGTCGTCAAGTATCGACGCACCGGTGGTGGTGAATCCCGACATGGTCTCGAAGTAGGCGTCGGCAAGGTTGGGTATATAGCCTCCTATGAGGTATGGAAACATGCCGAACACGCTGAATACCAGCCACGTGGCTGTCACCACAAGATATGCGTCGCGGCGGCTCAGGCGGTTGTCGGCATCGCGTCCGAAGTATCTGAACACCAATCCTCCCGCTATGGTGAAGAGTGCCGAAATGAGAAATGCCAGCATGTCGTCTTCTCCATAAAAGAGCGACGTGCCGAGACAGGCTATCATCATGAGCGACTCGATATACAGCAGCTGTCCGAGAATCTTCGAGAGTATGCCGTAGTTTACCATAGCGTCTTTGGCTTAAAGAACTTTTCCACTTTCTTCAGGTTGTGTTCGTGGCAGAACACCATCACCGAGTCGCCAGACTCTATCTGCGAGTTACCGTTGACGAGCATTCCCACGTTGTGGCGCACCAGTCCGCCTATGGTCACGCCAGCGGGCAGTCCGAGGTCTTTCACAGGCTTCTTCGTCACTGGCGAGCCTTGAGCGGCCGTGAATTCCGCCACGTCAGAGTCGGCCACCATGAGCGACCTCATGTTGCTCACGTCGGCGTCGAGCATGAGCTGGAAGATATGGCTTGCGGCTATTGTCTTCTTGTTGATGATGGTGCCGATGTCGAGTCCCTCTGCCATGTCCACATAGTCGAGGTTTTCCACCATGGCCACGGTCTTTCTCACTCCGAGTTTCTTTGCCGTGAGACAGGCCAGGATGTTGGTCTCTGCGTTTTCCGTCAGTGCCACAAAGGCCTGTGTGTTGCGTATTCCCTCTTCCATGAGCATGCCTATGTCTCGTCCGTCGCCGTGTATCACCATGGTGTCGGTGTCGCTGAGCAGTTCGTTAAGCTGTTCACACCTTGCCGTGTCGCGTTCTATCACCTTCACGTTCATGTAGTCGGGCACGGTGAGTGCTGTTCTCACCGTTGTCTTGCTTCCTCCCATGATGATTACGTTTTTCACGTCGGCGTAGTGTTCCTTTCCCGACACCTTTCTTATATAAGGTATATATTCCTTTGTGGTCATGAAGTAGGCGAAGTCCATGTTTCTGAGTTCGTCGTTACCGCCTGGTATGATGGTGTCGCCCCCACGCTTTATAGCCACTATGTGGTAAGGGTCTTCGGGTCCGCAGAGTTCCCTGAGCGGCTGGTTGAGTATCTCGCATGTCTCGCGCAGTTTCACTCCGAGCATCACGAGAGCCCCTCCGTGCACGTCCCACCGCTGTCTCACCCAGCTCATCTTCAGTCCGTTGATGATGTCCTGAGCGGCAAGCACTTCGGGATAAATGAGCGAGTCGATGCCTATTTCCCTGAAGAAAGGCTTGAGCTTGGTGTCGAGGTATTCATAGTTGTCGATGCGTGCCACGGTTTTCTTCGCTCCGATGGCGTGCGCTAGTATGCAGGCGTTCATGTTGCGGCTCTCGTCGGGTGTCACAGCCACGAAGAGGTCGGCACTCTTGGTGTCGGCCGCCTGCAGAGCCTTAATGCTTGTTGGCGAGCCCACCATGGTCATGATGTCGTAGTCGCTGTCGAGACCTTCGAGGCGGCTTGGGTCGGGGTCCATGAGCGTACACTCCTGATGTTCCCTTGAAAGCAGTTTTGCGAGATGGGTGCCCACGGCTCCCGCTCCTGCTATGATTATCTTCATTTCAGTGCTTTTTTAATTCCTTCCTTGTCTATGCCCACAATATGCTGCAGCTCGTCCACCTTTCCGTGTTCCACAAACGTGTCGGGCAGTCCGAGTCTGGTCACCTTAGTGCTGTATCCGTGGTCGCTGAGCCATTCGAGCACGGCGGATCCGAATCCTCCGTTTCTCGCCCCGTCCTCCACGGTCACCACTTTATCGTATCGTTCTGCCACTTCCTTCAGCAGCTTCTCGTCGAGTGGTTTCACAAACCGCATGTCGTAGTGGGCTATGGTGAGTCCGGGCTGTTCCTTCTCCGCCTCGGCAATGGCCTCCTCTGCGTTGTGTCCTATTGGTCCGAGGGTTAGCACGGCCATGTCGTTGCCGTCCTTCAGCCTGCGTCCTGTTCCCACGGCCATTTCCTCCAGCTTGCATCGCCATTCGGGCAGGTATCCGTTGCCCCTTGGGTATCTGATGACAAACGGTCCCTTGCCGCTCTTCTGTGCCGTATACATCATGCGGCGCAGCTCGTGCTCGTCGTACGGCGAACAGATGGTAAGGTTGGGCACTGCCCTTAGCGAGGCAATGTCGAAGGCACCGTGGTGGGTGGGTCCGTCTTCGCCCACGAGTCCGGCACGGTCGAGACACAGCACCACTGGCAGGTTGAGTATGGCCACGTCGTGTATCACGTTGTCGTAAGAGCGCTGGGCGAAGGCTGAGTAGATGTTGCAGAAGGGTATCATGCCCTCCTTGGCCATGCCTCCCGAGAAGGTCACGGCATGCCCCTCGGCTATGCCCACGTCGAAGGTGCGGTCGGGCATCTCGTCCATCATGATGTTCATCGAGCATCCTGTGGGCATGGCCGGTGTCACTCCCACTATACGCGGGTTCTGGCGTGCCAGCTCGAGCAGAGTCTCGCCAAACACGTCCTGAAACCTCGGTGGCTGTCCCGTGGTGTCTTTCACGATGCGTTCGCCAGTGTCCACGTCAAACATTCCCGGGGCATGCCAGATGGTGGCCGACTTCTCTGCCGGTTCGTAGCCCTTTCCCTTCACCGTGTGGAGGTGTAGCAGTTTCGGGCCGCTCATTCCCTTCAGCTGTTTGAGTATTCTGACGAGCTCCTTCACGTTGTGTCCGTCGAAGGGTCCGAAATACCTTATGTCGAGTCCCTCGAAAATGTTCTGCTGGTGGCTTATGGCCGACTTCAGCGCGTTGCTCAGCCTGATGAGTCCCTTGCGGCGGTCGTCTTCAAGAAAGCCCCGCGAGTGCATCCACCTCGACACCTTGAATTTCAGCGCGTTGTATGTCTCGTTGGTGTTCAGTCCGAGCAGGTATTGCTTCATGCCACCCACCGAGCGGTCTATCGACATGTTGTTGTCGTTGAGTATGATGAGCATGTCGTTGGGCTGTTGCGACACGTTGTTGAGTCCCTCGAAGGCCAGTCCGCCGCTCATGGCTCCGTCGCCAATCACAGCCACCACATGCCTGTGCACGCCCTTTGCCTTCGTTGCCACTGCCATGCCGAGTGCTGCCGATATGGAGTTGCTGGCATGTCCACATGTGAACGTGTCGTATTCGCTCTCCTTCGGCGACGGGAACGGCATGATGCCGTGCAGCTTGCGGTTGGTGTAGAACAGCTCGCGGCGTCCGGTGAGTATCTTGTGGCCGTAGGCCTGGTGACCCACGTCCCAAACAATTCTGTCGTTGGGAGTATCAAAAACGTAATGGAGGGCCACGGTCAGCTCCACCACGCCAAGGCTTGAAGCCAGGTGGCCCGGGTTGACCGAAAGCTCGTCGACGATGTCGCGTCGCAACTGCTCGCACACATCCTGCAACTGGTTCTCGTCCAATTTCCTAAGGTCGGACGGATATTCAATTTTCCCCAAAAGGGTCATATCTACTTGTTCCAAAACAATTTTTTTCTTATTTAGGGTGCAAAGTTAATGTTTTTTTCCAACCCAACAAAGGATTTTGCCTATAATTATTTAATTTTATACAATAATATTACATTTTCCCCTCTTTCAACTTTTTAATTTTCACCTTTCAACTTTCAATTTTCAACTTATTCCCAGCCACTTGTGTGTCTGTAGCGACAGCGCCCATGCGGGATGGCTTTTCACAAAGTCTATGCAACCTGTTATGATGGCTTTGTTGCGCGCCTCGTCGCCGGTGTCACAAGGCTGCAGATACCTGTAACGTGCCTCTATGTTGTCGTATGCGGGTATGACGTGAACTCCGTCATACACCACCTTCAGCTCGTCCACCCTTGTCAGCACCGGCATTGCGCCCTCCACGAAGAGGTCTTTCGGCGAAAGAGTTATCCAGTCCACGCCCTCCGCCACAGGTCGTGTGCCGTTGGTCTCCATGGCTATCTCGCAGTCAAGACTGGCATGAAGCTCGGCTGTGAGCTCGGCGTCCACCTGCAGCGACGGTTCGCCTCCCGTGAGCACCACAAGCGTCTTCACCCCACAGTCGTGCCAAGGCTTCACCAAGGCCACGACCTCAGCTGCTATCTCCTTGGCTGTCAGGAGAGCATGCTTCCGATGGTCGGTGTCGCAAAAAGGGCATTTCAGGTTGCAGCCGCTAAACCTTACGAACACGGCTGCGCGGCCGGTGTTTCTCCCCTCGCCCTGGACGGAGTAGAACATCTCGTTTACGCCATACTGTTTCATATCAGAAAGCGAGGGTCTATTGGAAACGAGTCGTCGGTGGCCATGGCCACATTGCCATAGCTTTCCTTCACCACTGCCTTGTAGCATGGTTTCAGCTCTTTAACTATCCACGCCGCAATGTTCTCGGCCGTAGGGTTGAATGGCAGCAGTTCGTTGAGATTGCCGTGGTCGAGACGCCCGTGTATGAGGTCTTTCACGTGCTTAAAATCAATCACCATTCCGTCGGCGTTGAGCTCCGTGGCGGCGCAGTATACGGTCACCTCCCAGTTATGCCCGTGCAGCCTTGAGCACTTGCTCTCGTAGCTGAGTTTGAGGCTGTGGGAGGCCGATATTTCCATTGTTTTCGATATACAGTAAATCATGTCCTTTTCTATTTTCCTTGCTAAAGTACTCATTTTTTCGCAAACCGCCGTCAAAACGCCCCATTTTTTATCATTTTTTAAATATCGGAGGACGTTGTGATAACAAATTGGCTAATTATTTTGAACACAAAGACACAAAGGAACGAACGTCATCTGAGACAAAAAAAAGGAACCGCACCCACCCCATGAAGAGTGAAATGCGGTCCCAATTTAATCGAGAGAGGAAAGACTACTGACCGAGGTCTTCATCCGAGCCCTGACCAGGATCCGGAGTGGAAGGCCCAGTGCCCGGAGCCTCAGTCTCAGACGAAGAGCTGCTCCTTGGCGACGCGTAGCTATTGCTCTCACGGAGCTTGGCCGCCTTGGTCAGCATCGACTTGGAGAACTCACCGACTCCTATTGCTTGGAGCACTACAGACTCAACATTTTTCGCAATGCTGAACTCGTCGGCAGTTTCCGCTCCCATCTTGTGCTTAACGGAGAGTCCGAACGACACAAGATTGTCAAGAATTACTCGTTTGCCGTCGAGAGCCAG
>CALZAP010000004.1 GCA_945614335.1 uncultured Prevotella sp. | reverse complement strand
TGACTATCGAAAACTTTATCATCTTTCACTACGAATCTAAAGACTGTATCTCTTGAATGCTATGGCTTGGTTGTATACCTCTATATATTTCATTGCAACGGAGTGTTGTGAATATCTCAAGTTCACTTTCTTTACAGCCTCCAGGGAAAGTTCTTCGTGGCGCATAGGGGCAAGCACCCATTCAATGCCTTCCGCAAGGTCGGCAGAGTCGCGCACCGATGCCACATAGCCATTGCGTCTGTGGTCGATCATTTCCGGTATTCCGCCTACTTTGAATCCCACGCATGGCACTCCGCATGCCATGGCCTCCATGATGGTGTTAGGGAGGTTGTCTTCGAGCGACGGAAGGACGAAGACGTCGGCGGAGTTGTATACAGCCACTATCTTTCGCTCGTCGTTGACGTAACCTATGGGGAATGTAGGCAGTGGCAATTGTCCAGCCACGTCTTCTGCATGTCCGCCGAGAACGGCAATGGCGGTGTCGTCTTTCATCTGTGGATTTTTTGCCACGAGCTTTTCCATTGCCTCTATGAAGTATTCCATGCCCTTTCGCTTGTCGGTGACCTTTTGCGACACGAAGAGTATGATGCGCTTGTCGAGCGGCAGTCCGGCGGTCATGCGCGACTCGCGTTTGTCGTTCACTGTGAACACGCGTGTGTCTATAGGGTTGGGAATGTTTGTAATGCTTTGTCCTACAAGCAGTGCGCTTCGTTTCGCTTCGCCCTCGAGCCATCGGCTGCACGTCACGAACTGTATGCTGCGGTCGGCGAGCATCCGCTTCTTGGCTGCCCATATCTTCGACGAGAGGTCGTTGTCGGAGCCACCTCCCGGCAGTAGCTGGCAGTTGTGGCATCGCGACTTGAAGTAGTTGCAGCCACGCGAATAGTGGCAGATGGAGGAAGCCGGCCAGATGTCGTGCATGGTCCATACCACCGCCTTGTTTGAGTCGAGAATTTTCCTGATGTTCTTTAGCGAGAGCATGCCTTGGTTGATCCAATGAAGGTGGATGACGTCAGCCTCCTTGAATTCGCGCATGCGTGTGATGTCGATACCGGCATTTGCGATGTCGATATCAAAGAGGTGATGTCTCGACAGATGGGTGTGAAGGAACACGACGAAACGCTCCCACAGGAAAGGCAGCTGGCGCCAGAGCGTTTGTTTCAGTCCCACGACGGTGATGTCGTCGGTGACTTTGTCTCTGACAAGCAGTTTTGCCTTCACACCATTGTTGTTCAATGCTTCCATGAGGCGGTTGGCTGCAACCGCTGCTCCTCCTGTCTTTTCACTTGTATTGACTATAAGTACTCTCATTGTTTACAGCTTTAGAGTCCTGCATTTTGTGCAAAAGTACTACAAAAAAGCTAAAATCCAAAACAATAATGCAACTTTTTGCCTTTTTATTTATATTTTTTGGCGATTTATTATTAATTTTGCAACCAAAAGTTCATATCACGGAATGACAACAGACGAGAAATACATGTGGCGATGTCTTCAGCTGGCCAGATGCGGACAGCAGAACGCCCGCCCGAATCCTATGGTTGGAGCGGTGATTGTGGCCGCGGACAGAATAATCGGTGAGGGTTATCACATACGTTGTGGTGAAGCCCATGCCGAGGTGAATGCGTTTGCCTCGGTGAAAGCCGCCGACGAGAGGCTCTTGCATGACGCCACCATATATGTGAGCCTTGAGCCTTGTGCTCATTATGGCAAGACGCCGCCTTGTGCCGAACTGATAATACGCAAGGGCGTGAAACGGTGTGTGGTGGGCTGTGTAGACCCGTTTGCCAAGGTTGAGGGTAGGGGAATAGCCATGCTGCGCGAGGCAGGAATAGAGGTCACCGTGGGCGTGCTCGAAAAGGAATGCCGCTGGCTCAACCGAAGGTTTTTCACGTTCAATGTATGTCATCGTCCATACATCATCCTAAAATGGGCACAGTCCTCTGACGGCTTTTTGGACAAAGACTTCCATGCTTATCCTTTCTCCACTCCTTTCACCAAGACTCTTGTTCATAAGATGAGGGCAGAGAACGACGCCATCCTCGTGGGACGGACTACCGACGAACGGGAGTCGCCCCGGCTTGACGTGCGCCATTGGGCGGGAAGAAGTCCGCTCCGTCTCGTGCTCGACAGCACCAAGCCCTGCTTTCCGGAGCTCGATTTTTCCCGACCGGTACTGCCGCAGCTTATGGACTGCCTGTATGAACGTAATGTGCAGTCGCTGATGGTGGAAGGCGGGAAGGCCACTCTCGACTCTTTCATCGAAGAAGGGCTGTGTGACGAGATAAGGGTGGAAACGTCTCCGACGGTAACAGGCGGAGGCACTCCGGCACCACATCTGCCTCACGGTATTATGCTGTTGGAGCAGCAAGTGGTGGAGGGAAATAGGATTGCAAGTTATGTCTTTAACTTCCCCAAATAATAAAAAATCATTTATGAGCATTTTTGAAACGATAGGCATAGTGTGGAAGAAGGTGGCGATGGCATTCGTCATCCTGCTTTTCGTGCCCGTTTTCAGCAATGCCCAGAACAACCAATACAAGATAAAGGACAATCTCTATCAGTATTACAGACGTGCCGTGAAGGCTGTGAAAACCCCAAGGTGTCTGCCACTTGCCGACTCCCTCTACCACAAGTCGCTGGCGCAGGGAGATAAGAAGGCTGCCTGTCTTGCGCTTACGGTAATGGTAAACCACTATCGCGTGATGAATGATGACCGCAACCAGATAAAGACTTGCAACCGGCTCGACAAGGAGGCGCGCGCGTTTGGCTATCTGCAGTACAGCTATTTCGCCAAGTCGTCCATTACCACCCTCTATATCAACTCCAACCAGTTCCTGTTGGCTATGCAAGCCATAGAGGAGATGGACACCCAGGCTCATCTCGACAATTATCCCTATGGCATCGCCATGGCCATAAGGTCACGGGCAAACCTGTATCAGATACAGAAAGACTATGACGCCGCGGCAAAATTCATGAAGGAGGCTGCGGAATATATGAAGGCTAACGTGCCGGAACAGGATGTCGCCCCTACTTACGCCCGCTTGTCGCGTATCTACCTGCATAACGACAATCCCCAGGAGGCCAAACGCTATGCTGAGGAAGCATTGGCAACAGTCAAAAACCCGGAGAATCTGGGGGATATCATATATTGCCTGCTTGAGTCTTATTATTTGATGAGCTATAAGGACCCTGTTTACAAACAGAAATTTCTCGAAAAGTACAAGGAATATGAGAAGGTACTGCTTTCCGAGAAAAAGGATGAGAGGAGATTCAGGACATATATAGAGAAACTGCTTATGGAAGGAAACTACGCAAAGGCTGACAGCCTTATTGCCACAGATGCTTCCTATTTGAGCTTTAATATACAGCAGCGGCTCTATGCCTCGCGCGGTGACTACCAAAAGGTGCTGTTTATGAACAGGGAATACGAAGACAGGTCTGACCAGATACACCTTAAGGAATCGCCGGCATACATGCTTGCCGAATTCAATGCCTCGTTCGCCCACACCCAGCTTGCCCAGGACAGGGCAAGGCTTGAATACGAAATGGCGAAGCAGAAACTTATGAAGGCAAACACGGACGCCGACCTGGAGGCAAAACTTACAGAAAATGCAAGTATGCAGCTTGCCAACGACTCACTCGTAATGTCGAAAATGAAAACCGACAGCGTGAAGATGGCATACGAGAAGTCGGCAAAGGCTTCTGAGCTTGCATTGATTCGCTCTAAAGCCGAGTTGAAAAACAATCTGATGATCGGTGCCGTGGTGTTCTTGGTGCTGCTCTTCTGTTATGCCGTGATGTTCTTCCTCAAGGCAAGAAGAAACATCAATGACCTAAAGGCAAAGCGAAGGGAACTGCAGAAACAGCTTGACCATGCCGAGGAGTCGGAGAGAATGAAGACCGCTTTTGTCAAAAACCTTAGCTACGACATACGTACGCCGCTGAACTCTGTCGTGGGCTTCACCGATATTATGCTAAATGCCAGCGAGGGACTGTCTGATGAGGAAAAAGAGGTGTTTAAGGAAAAGATTGAGCTAAACTCCACCGCCCTCACCACACTTGTAAACGATATCCTCCAGCTGTCGTATATCCAAAGTGAGCGACAGGTGATTGAGAAGAAGACTTATAACATAAATGAAATAATCGCAGAGGCTATCGAAACGGCAAGGAAGGATTGTAAGCCGGGCATTAGGATATATGATTATCTCGACGAGTCTGACGATGTGTCGTTTGTCACCGACAAGCAACTTGTCGTCACTGCCTTGTCAAGGGCCATAGTCTTTGCCACACACCATACGGTGTCGAGGGAAGTGAGTCTTGAGGCTATGCCTAACGACGGACATTTCACCCAGGTAGTCATTAGCTACGCCATCGATGACGACATGAAATGTACAGAGCAGATGTTTTCCGGTGCCTGCTTCTTCAACGAGGAAATGGAAGGCTACAAGATGTCGCTGCCTGTAAGTCGGGCTGCCCTTGAACGCCTTGGAGGAACAATAAGGTTTGTCGACTCCGTAAAAGGACTTGCACAACTGTTGATTTCGCATCCGCTGAAGACTGTGCTCGCCCTCTTTGTCATGCTCTCGTCGTTGGTTGTGCCTCAGACGGCAAAGGCCCAGTTTGCAAAGGACATTCTCGACAGGCCTACATACAAACTATATCTGGAGGCGCAGAACAAACGTGAGCTAAAGGAAGGTCTTGAACTCGCAAGAAAACTATACAACCAGGGTGTAAGGACAGGGAACAAACACGTGCAGTGTGTGGCACTGAGCGTCGAACTGCAACATCATGTGATGAACAGTAACGACAACCAGGCTTTTGCCACCATAGACAAATTGCAGAAACTGGCACTCGAAGTGCACGACACCTTATATTATTATATGGCGTTCAGCAACGAGATAGCCATACACCTAAACAACAAACATACGCTTACGGCACTGAAACGATGTCTGCAACAGCGTGAGATAACGGAAAAGAACCATGATATCTATGGCACATACACCACCTACCGCTCGCTCGGCGACATCTATCGTGTGAGGAAGAACTACAAGAAGGCTCACCAGTGTTATGTGGCAGCCCTTGAACTGTATGAGAAATATGACATCAAGCACGATCCTACGATGACGCTTGTCAGAATGGCAGAGATGATGCGTCTCGATGCCAATTACGACGCCTGTATCAAATATGTGGAAAAGGTAAGGACACTTGCACGCATCGAACGATATAGGTATCTCGCTAATCTGGAGGAGGCTTTCCATGCCTTTGAGACAAACGACACGGCGCGTTTCAGGAGAATGGTGGCAAAAGCTAAGATGCAAAAGGAAAAGCATGGATTCAGGTATCCCGAAAAGGAAAAATTGCTTGCTCTTCAGGAAATGGTGGTTGACGGAAAAGACGGCCAGATGTTTGCCAAGGCGGTGAAAGAACTGCCGGAAAGGGAATATTTCCATTTCCTCACTGCCGTATTCATTAACGAGCAGCAGTGGGCGCCAGCCTTGGCACACTATGAGCAGGAGATGAAGGTGAAACACCGGCAGATGGCTGCCATATACGAGAGTGACAGAAAGGAGATGAACGAGATTATCGGCAACAACAACCTTTCAACAGAAAACATGCGCCTGAAACTTATTGCCGCCAATCTCGAAATAGAACGGAAGAAGGCACAGGTTGAGCTTGACAAGTCGGAACAGAACAAACGACAACTGCTCGTGGCTAACAACAAGCTCGCCATGTCGAAAATGGCGGCTCAGGCAAGCCTCGACAGCTTGGGAATGGAACGCGACAGACTGTCGTATATAAAGGAAAAGGTGGAAGAGACGAGGTTGACTGCCATGGTGGTAGTGGTAATGTCGCTCTTTGGCTTCTTCTTGCTGTGTCTGCTGGTATATAGGAGATATAGCAAGTTGCAGGCGCAATACCTGGAAGAGAAGAACAGGGAAATAGAGGAAGCGAAGAAGCATGCGGAAATGTCGGATAAGATGAAGTCGATGTTCATACAGAACATGAGCCACGAGATACGCACTCCGCTCAATGCCATCGTGGGTTTCTCGCAGCTTATGCTCACACCAGGGTTCGAACTCGACGAGACGGAGAAAAAGGAGTTTGCAAAGACCATAAGACACAATTCGGAACTTCTCACCACTCTTGTGGGCGACATCATCTCACTTTCAGAACTCGAAAGCGGACGTTATGTGATGAACATTCAGTCGCACGTGCTCAACGACCTCTGCCGCATGGCCCTTGAGACCGTAAAGCACAGGAAGACTCCCGATGTGGAACTTTGTTTTGAGACGGCATTCGACAACTCTTTCATGTTCAACACCGATGGTCAGCGTGTGGAACAGGTGCTTATCAACTATCTGACAAATGCCATAAAATATACCAAACAAGGCCGCATCACCCTTGGCGTGAGACCTGTAGAAGACAATACGTGGATAGAGTTCTCTGTGACCGACACCGGTCAGGGCATCCCTCTCGACAAGCAAAAAGAAATCTTCGAGCGTTTCTCAAAGCTCGACAGCTTCCATCAAGGCACCGGCCTCGGTCTGAACATCTGCCGCCTCATAGCCGAGAAGCTCGACGGCATAGTAATGGTCGACCCAGAGTATACCGCCGGCGCCCGATTCCTGCTGAAGCTGAAAGTGTGAGGAGTGAGGAGAAAGGAGTGAGAAATGTTTGGAGGGTAGAGGGAAGAAGGTAGAGGGTAGAGATTACCTTGCAAGCCCAGAGAACTGCCGCAAACAGGTTCGGCTCGTAGTATTCTCTACCCTCTACCTTCTTCCCTCTACCCTCCAAAACACTCCTCTCTCCTCACTCTTCATTTTCCACTCTTCCTTCCGAAATCCGCCGGCACTTCCCCCCATTTCTTTGTCTCCCATTTTATTATGGGATTGTTGTATCTGTGGGTTTGCAGCCATCGTTCTGCGCGGGCTACGATTTGGTAGAGATGTTCTGTCTGCGGAGTGCGTTCGAGTTGGGTCTTGCATTTGCACTTGCTCACCCACAACATAGCGTTATAGCTGTCGGAATATATTGTCTTGGTGGTGTTGCCCATTTTGTCGAGAAGGGCCAGGGCATGTACAATGGCAAGAAACTCCCCAATGTTGTTTGTACCGTGTAAAGGACCAAAATGGAATACCTGTGCACCTGTTGCAAGGTCGATGCACTGGTATTCCATTGGTCCAGGATTGCCTGAACACGCCGCGTCCACTGCCCATGCGTCGGCAGTCACCTCCATAGGCAGTGGTAGCACCGTGTCGTGTCTATAATCTGGTGGATTGTTCATGTAGAAAGTTGAAAATTTATCACATTCTCTCCGGTACTTCAATACCGAGCAGAGCCATTCCGCTCTTTATTATCTTTGCCACATTATTGGCAATCATAAGACGGAATTGTTTCTTATCCTTGTTTTGTTCCTTGAGAATAGAGTAGTCGTGATAGAACTGGTTGAACTCCTTAGTCAGTTCGTAGCAGTAGTTGGCTATGCCACTTGGGCTGTAGTCCTTGCCAGCCTGTTCCACGACAGCTTCATACTCGTTCATCTTCTGGATAAGGTCGATTTCCTTTTGCGACAAGATATCATCGTCTATGGTGAGCTCGGTTAATCCAGGTCTGTTCTCCTCCTCCTCTTTAGCCTTGCGCGCGATGGAGCGTATACGGGCGTAGGTATATTGAATAAACGGACCGGTGTTGCCGTTGAAGTCTATCGACTCTTCAGGGTTGAACAGCATGTTCTTGCGGGCGTCAACCTTCAGAATGAAGTATTTCAGGGCACCCATACCCACGATGCGTGCTATCTCCGAACGCTCTTCGTCTGTCATGTCGTCAAACTTGCCAAGCTCCTCGCTTGTCTTCTTCGCGTCGGCAATCATTGTAGCCACGAGGTCGTCGGCATCCACCACGGTACCTTCGCGGCTCTTCATCTTTCCGTTAGGCAGTTCCACCATGCCGTATGAGAAGTGGACGAGTTCCTTGCCCCATTTGAAGCCCAGACGGTCGAGAAGTATGGAGAGCACCTGGAAGTGGTAGTTCTGCTCGTTGCCCACCACGTATATCATCTTGTCGATGGGGAAGTCCTTGAAGCGCATTTCCGCTGTACCGATGTCCTGTGTCATATATACCGATGTGCCGTCGGAACGCAGAAGCAGCTTTTTGTCGAGGCCCTCGTTGGTAAGGTCTGCCCATACAGAGTTGTCGTCATGACGCTCGAAGAGTCCCTTGGCGAGTCCTTCCTCCACCTTTGCCTTACCCTTGAGATATGTCTCCGACTCATAGTATATCTTGTCGAAGCCAACGCCGAGAGCCTTGTATGTCTCGTCGAATCCGGCATACACCCAGTCGTTCATCTTCTTCCACAGTGCGCGTACCTCAGGGTCGTTTTGTTCCCATTTCACGAGCATCTCGTGTGCTTCCTTGATGAGCGGAGCCTCTTCCTTGGCTTTTTTCTCAGCCTCTTCCTCGCCCATGCCTTCAGCCACATATTGTGCTTTCAGCTCTTTCACCTCTTCGCGGTAGTGCTTGTCGAAAGCCACGTAGTAGTCGCCGATGAGGTGGTCGCCTTTCTTGCCGTTTGTCTCAGGAGTCTCGCCGTTGCCGTATTTCAGCCAAGCGAGCATCGACTTACAGATATGTATGCCGCGGTCGTTCACGATATTGGTCTTCACCACCTTGTTGCCGTTTGCCTCCATAATCTTAGCCAACGACCATCCGAGCAGGTTGTTGCGCACGTGGCCGAGGTGGAGAGGCTTGTTGGTGTTTGGCGAAGAGTATTCTATCATCACCAATGGAGAGTCGGGGGTAACGGCTTTCTCGCCAAATTTCTCATTGTCGTTTATCGAACAGAGGAGTTCTACCCAGGCTTTCGGTGAAATCACAAGGTTTAGGAAGCCCTTCACCACATTGAATGCGGCTATGGCCTCACAGTTATTCATAAGATACTGACCTATTTCCTGTGCAGTATCTTCCGGTTTTTTCTTTGAAATCTTCAGGAACGGGAACACGACAAGAGTCAGGCTTCCCTCAAATTCACGCTTTGTCTTCTGTAGCTGAACCATCTTTTCGTTCACTTCCTGGCCGTAAAGGCTCTTGACGGCATCGATGGCAGCCTTGCTAATAATGCTTTCTATCTTCATGACTTTTACTATAGTAACCTTATTGATAATTTCGAAATCGGCGACAAAGGTACTGCTTTTTACTGAGACTGCAAAGAAAACATCCCATTTTCTTTGCAGTTTTAGTGAGGAGAGTGGAGAGAGGAGAGTGGAGTGAGGAGAGAGAAATGTTTGGAGGGTAGAGGGAAGAGGGAAGAAGGTAGAGATTACCTTGCAAGCCCAGAGAACTGCCGCAAACAGGTTCGGCTCGTGGTATCCTAACTCTCCCCCTAAGTTAGGGGGAGTCCCCCATCGGGGGGGGGAGGGGGTCTGTGATGTCCGCCTAAAAATCTTTTAATTTTTAATTTTTAATTATTTATTCCTCTCCTCAACGTCTCACGCACAATTTTTCCCCAAGGCTTAATCAAGTCCTTGGTCCATCCGCCTGTGGCCTTGGCTCTTGGCAGCAGCATGGAGCAGGTCTCGTTTTTGTCGCTCACCGACCAGCATACCCAGCTTATCTTCTTTGCCTCCATAAACTCAACCCACTCGTTCCATGAGTCCTTGTCGAGCTTGCCGTCGCCCGAAGCATCCATCGAGGCACATTCAGACACAAACACCGGTATGCCCTTATCCATGGCGGCGGCTATGCGGTCGCGCAGCCATTGCTTGTGGGTTCCTGCATAGAAATGGACAGTATACATTATATTATTATAGCCTTCGAGCGGACTCTCTGCCACGAGATGGATGTCCTGGTCCCAGTGTGGACAACCCACGAGCACTATATTGTCGGGGTCATACTTCCTTATCTCGTCTATCACGGCCTTTGAGTATTCCTTCAGGTCTTCCCATGAGTCGTCTACGGGCTCGTTATATATCTCGTATATCACGTTAGGGTGCTGGCCGTATTTCTTCGCCATATTGCCAAAGAACTTCACTGCGTCTTTCTTCAGCAACTTATGTGAGTGCCAGTCAATGATCACGTATGTGCCTTGCTTTATCGCCTGCTTCACCACGGGCTCAATGCAGTCGAGGGCAAAGCTCGGGTTCTCCAGATAGTTGTCTTCAATCATTATGCCCATGGCAGCTCGTATCACCTTTGCGTTCCAGTCGTCGGCAAGCCATTTTACTGCCTTCGCGTTATAGAATCTTGGCCATAGGTTATGCCATCCGAGACTTGCACCGCGCAGGGTTATTGCATTCCCGTTCTGGTCGCACAGTTGTGTGCCCACTACTTTCAGTTGCCCCCACTGCTGCACGGGAGTCGGTTCTTTCTTGGCAAACGATGCTATCGTCATCATTGCCATCACGATTGCGATAATAGTTCTTTTCATCTCTATATTTCTGTTTGAGGTTAATTGTCGGGTGCAAATATACGAATAATATGTTAAACAACAAAGCATTCCTTGAAATATTTCTGTAACAAACAAGACATAGTTTCTTAATTCCATTGCAGCAAAGGTGTAATTTCAACCCCGTACCTTTGCACCCGAAAATTTACATCAACAATTTATAGACGAATGAAGACAGTAAAAAGACTTTTGGCCACAACGGTTGTGGCTATCGCAACAGCTTCTGCCTCATGGGCTACAGAGGCTACGGAAGAAACGAGTTTCGGCATTATCAGCGGTCAGGTGACCGACGCTGAAAGGCACACGCTGCCTGGGGCTACCATCCAGATTGAAAGCCTGCACACGGGAGTGACTGCCGACATCAACGGTTTTTACAAACTGCCAAACCTCAAGCCGGGCACATACACGCTGAAGGTGACATACGTGGGATATAACCCTATATATAAAAAGGTGACGGTGACAAACACCAATAAAGTGCTGGTGGCTGACATCGTGATGAGCGAAGGAGTGGAACTTGGAGAGGTGAACGTGAAAGGTGCCTTTGCAGGACAACGCAAGGCCATGCAGATGCAAAAAGGCGCAATGGGAGTGACAAACGTCGTGTCGGCCGACCAAGTAGGTAAGTTCCCCGACTCAAACATTGGCGACGCCTTGAAGCGAATAAACGGTATTAACGTGCAGTACGACCAGGGAGAGGCCCGATTCGGACAGGTGCGTGGCACAAGTGCAGACCTTACTTCGGTCACTGTGAACGGAAACCGTCTGCCCTCTGCCGAAGGAGACACGCGTAACGTGCAGCTCGACCTTATTCCTGCCGACATGGTGCAGACAATAGAGGTGTCGAAGGTGGTGACCTCAGATATGGACGGCGATGCCATCGGTGGTGCCATCAACCTCGTCACCAAGAACACTCCCTTCCGTCGAGTGCTAAACTTCACCGGCTCAACAGGCTATACTTGGATATCGGGCAAACCGCAGTGGAACATTGGAGGAACATGGGGCGATCGCTTCTTCAACAACAAGCTCGGCATCATGGCAAGTGCCTCTTATCAGTATGCTCCGGGCGGTTCAGACAACACCGAGTTTGAATATGTAGAGAAAAAGGGGGATATACAACTAAAGGAGGCTCAAGTGCGCCAATATTACGTCACACGTGAGCGCCAGAGCTATTCTCTCGCACTCGACTATCAGTTCAACCAGATGCACAAGATTTCTTTCAAGGGAATATACAATAGACGTAACGACTGGGAAAACCGCTATCGCATTAGTTACAAGAAACTCAATTCCGACGCAAAAGACCAAAGTATTGTATTGCAGACCAAGGCGGGTAACGACGACAACAAGAGCGCACGTCTCGAACGTCAGCAGACAATGGACTTCACCCTCGACGGTGAACACAACTTCGGAAACCTGAAGATGGACTGGGCGTCGAGCTACTCCCGCGCTACCGAAGACCGACCCGACGAACGTTACATCGGACTGAAACTAAAGGGAAACAACGATCTCAACTTCGGCGATTCGTTCAAGGACGTGGGCATGCGCCAGCCATACTCCACGCTCGCTATTCCTTCCTTCGGCGAGGCAAAATGGAAGATTGACGAATTTACCAATTCCGACCAGGCCATTAAAGAAAATGAATTCAAGGAGCGCATTAACTTCACACTGCCTCTCTCAAAGGGCCTCTACGGAAACACTCTTAAGTTCGGATATAAATACACAGTGAAGAAAAAGGAACGCAACACTGAATACTATGACTACTCAGACGCTGCCGACAAATACATACCCGAATGGCAAGATAATATAGTATATAAGGTACGCGAGGGCTTTATGCCTGGCGGTCAATATCCCATTGGTACTCAGTTTGTAAGCAAGGATTATATGGGACGTATAGACTTCAACAAGGCCGACGGCTCGGAACTCTACGAGGAGGAAGCCGGAAACTATAAGGCTACAGAACAGATTCACGCAGGATACATCCGCCTCGACCAGAAACTCGGCAAGCGACTCGACGCTACACTCGGATTGCGTATAGAAAACACCAGACTGAAGACAAGCGGTGTGAACTATATCATGGATGAAGACGAAAACGAAAGCCTCAAGCCTACAGGAGAATATAAGAACGACTATACAAACCTCCTGCCAAGTCTCTTGCTGAAATACAAGACCTGCGAGGACGGAAACATAAGGGCATCTATCACAAAGACTCTCTCACGTCCGAAGTATTCGGCTCTCGTGGCCAACAAGAGCTTTAACCTTGCCGACCAGGAAGCTACCATTGGCGATCCGAACATTAAGCCTACTACATCATGGAACCTCGACCTCTCCATCGACCATTACTTCAAAAGCATCGGTATGGTGAGCCTCGGACTCTTCTATAAGGATGTGAAAAACGTGAATATCGAGACTCTCGGCTATTACACCGGTGCCGAACTCGGACTCACAGGAAACAACGAGACATTTGAGGTGACACAGAACATGAATGCCTACGACGCTCGTGTATATGGTGTTGAGGCTGCCTACCAGCGCGACTTCGGATTCATAGCTCCTGCCCTCCGCTGCCTCGGCTTCTATGGCAACTATACTTACACCCACACCACAACCCGCAACTACAACACCCGCCTCGGCATCAACGACGGAGGCGACGTGAAGATGGCTGGCTCGCCTGAACACACCGCAAACGCATCTCTCTACTTCGAGAAGAGCGGCATCAACGTACGACTCTCATATAACTTCGCCTCGTCGTTCATCGACCAGATGAACACAGGAAGCCGCGAACTCGACCGCTACTACGACAAGGTGAACTATCTCGACCTCAACACCTCCTACACCTGGGGCAAAAAGACCAAGTTCACCGTCTTCGCCGAGGCCAACAACCTCCTCAACCAACCCCTCCGCTACTATCAGGGACAGAAAGACCGCAGCATGCAGGTGGAATACTACGGTGTGAAAGTAAACGCAGGAGTGAAGATAAATCTTTAAAAATAAACAATGGATACAATAAATATTGAAATCAGACGTGCGGAGCGAAACTTCTGGGCCGTGCTCGCCACTATTGCCCTCTCGCTCCTCTTTGCCGCAGCGTGCAATGCACAAACTCCGGCTGAATGGAAATCGCTAAAAGGTGATATCAATCTCTTCGTGGCCAACGACCTCGGACGAAACGGATATTACGACCAAAAGCCTATAGCGAAACTGATGGGCGAGATGGCGGAGGAAATCGGTCCCGAGGCTGTGATCGCCACAGGCGACGTTCACCACTTCGACGGAGTGGCATCGGTCAACGACCCGCTATGGATGACCAACTACGAACTCATCTACTCACATCCCGAACTCATGATTTCCTGGCTTCCCATTCTCGGCAATCACGAGTACCGAGGCAACACACAGGCTGTTCTTGACTATGCCAAGGTGAGCAGACGCTGGCAAATTGAAAACCGATACTATACAAAGGTATTTACCGATGAAAAGGCTGGTGTGAGCTTGAGAATAGTGTTTCTCGACACTACTCCTCTCATTGAAGGCTATCGCCACTCCTCGCGCTATCCCGATGCTGGAAAACAGGATAACGAGGCCCAGCTTCAATGGCTCGACGCCACTCTGAAGGCGGCTAAGGAAGAATGGATAGTGGTCGTGGGACATCATCCCATCTATGCCGAAACAAAGAAAGACATAGCTGAGCAAAACGACATGCAACGCCTGCTTCTACCAATTCTACATAAATATAATAATGTCTCTATGTATGTCTGCGGCCACATCCACAACTTCCAGCATATACGGAAAAATGGCGATTCCATCGACTATGTGGTCAATTCTGCCGGCGCACTTTCACGAAAGGTGAAGCCTGCCGACGGCACTCTCTTCTGCTCGCCCTCGACAGGCTTTTCCATTGTCAGTGCAACAAAGCAGCACCTCTCGCTCTATATGATTGACAATAAGGGCGTCGCAATACATCAGGTATGTAAATAAGCCTCTTAGGCATTCAT
>CALZAP010000003.1 GCA_945614335.1 uncultured Prevotella sp. | reverse complement strand
TTATAACTTCCCATTATAACTTCCCATTATAACTTCCCATTATAACTTCCCATTATAACTCCTATACTTGTTTACTTCAAGTCCGTAATCAGCGAGAAGTCCTGGTCGCCGTAGTCGAGGTTTTCTCCTCCCATACCCCATATAAAGGTGTAGTTGTGGGTGGCGGCTGCAGAGTGGATGCTCCATTCTGGTGAGAGAACGGCCTGGTCGCCCTTCATCCAGATGTGGCGTGTCTCGTCCACTTCTCCCATGAAATGGCAAACGGCCTGGTCTTCCGGTACCTCGAAGTAGAAGTATGCTTCCATGCGGCGGCTGTGTACGTGAGCCGGCATGGTGTTCCATACGCTACCGGTGGCAAGTTCGGTCATACCCATCTGAAGCTGGCAGGTAGGAAGTACTTGCGACACGAGCATCTTGTTGATATTTCGCTCGTTGCTCATTTCGAGTGAGCCCATGTGAGCCACAATGGCATCTTCCTTTGTCACCTTGCGGCAAGGATATTCCTTGTGGGCTGTTGTACTGTTGAAATAGAACTTAGCCGGACATTCGGGATTTGAGCTGCTGAATACTACGTCGCGGTCACCACGTCCGATATACAGAGCTTCCTTGAATCCGAGAGTGAAAGTCTCGTCGCCCACTTTCACGGTTCCTTCTCCCTGTCCAACGTTAAAGATGCCAATCTCGCGTCTTGTGGTGAAGAACTCGGCTTTCAGCGGGTCGATGGCTTCGAGCTTCAGTGCCTCGTTCACAGGCATGGCTCCACCAACCACCATTCTGTCATACATAGAGTATACCATGTTCACTTCGTCAGCTGCGAACACTTTCTCAATAAGAAAGTCGCGGCGGATGCGTGCTGTATCGTAGCTTTTTGCATCCTGTGGGTGTGCTGCATAGCGCACTTCGTAATTTGTCTTCATATGTCTTTTGTTTGTTTATATTGATTTGCTTGGACAAAGGTACTTAAAGTTTATTGAAATTCAAAATATAATACGTTTTTTCTTCGCTTTTTACTTATTTTTAAGAAAAGAAAAAGGCTGCACGCGTGTCGTACAGCCTTTTCTTGGAGTTGGACCAACGGGACTCGAACCCATAATGACAGAACCAAAACCTGTAGTGTTACCATTACACCATGGTCCAATCCTTTATAAATTTGGTGCAAAGGTAGTGGTTTTTTATTCCACCACCAAATTTTTTATGATATTTTTTCTTTTTTACCGTGATTAGATAGTAATTTTTCTTTCCTCTTTGCACTAAAAGGTACTTTTTGTCTATCAAATCGTCGGTTGTGACGACGCGGTCGAACGCTGTGAGCTTCTCCTTGTTTAGTGAAACCCCGCCTCCTTGAACGAGCTTTCTCATCTCTCCCTTGCTGGCAAAAACCGGTGCGGCCTGTGTGAGAATCTCCACAGCGGGCTGGTTTAGCTTGTTGGCGTCGATGGTGAACTGCGGCACTCCGTCGAATATGTCAAGCAGCGTTTGTTCATCGAGCTTAAGCAGCGAGTCTTTAGTAGACTTGCCGAAGAGTATGTTGCTTGCCTCAATGGCCATGTCGAGAGCTTCCTGAGAGTGAACGAGCACGGTAGTTTCCTCTGCCAGTCGCTTTTGTAGTATGCGTCGTCCAGGATCCTGCTTGTGTTCTTCCACGAGGTTGTCGATGGTTTCCTTGTCGAGACTTGTGAATATCTTTATGTATCGTTCTGCATCGTCGTCGCTGACGTTCAGCCAGAACTGGTAGAACTTGTATGGCGAGGTGCGTTTCGGGTCGAGCCAGATGTTTCCAGTTTCTGTTTTTCCGAATTTCTTTCCGTCCGATTTAGTTATCAGCGGGCATGTGAGGGCGAATGTCTCCACTTCGTTTCCGAGTGTGCGTCTGATGAGTTCAGTTCCAGTTGTCATGTTTCCCCACTGGTCGTTACCTCCGAGCTGCAGTTTGCAGTTCATGTGCTGATATAGATACAGGAAGTCATATCCCTGCAGTAGCTGGTAAGTGAATTCGGTGAATGAAAGTCCGTCGCGTGCAGTGCCGTTTAGTCTCTGTTGCACGCTGTCCTTTGCCATCATATAGTTTACAGTGATGTGTTTTCCGACCTCTCTTGCGAAGTCGAGGAAAGTGAAATCCTTCATCCAGTCGTAATTGTTCACCATCTCAGCCTTGTTAGGCGCATCGGTGTCAAAGTCCAGGAATTTCGACACTTGCTTTTTGATGCATTCCTGATTGTGTCTGAGAGTCTCGTCGTTCAGCAGGTTTCTCTCTTGGCTTTTTCCCGAAGGGTCGCCAATCATTCCAGTAGCACCACCAACGAGGATGATGGGTTTGTGTCCGCAATGCTGCAGGTGGCGTAGCATCATGATTCCACAGAGGTGTCCGATGTGAAGAGAGTCGGCAGTAGGGTCGGTACCGAGATATGCGGTCACCATTTCCTTTTGCAGCAACTCTTCTGTACCTGGCATTATTTGCGCCAGCATTCCACGCCATTTGAGTTCTTCGATAAAATTCTTCATAATTCAAGTATTATTGATCAACATTTGTCAGGGCACCGGGTCATATCCGCTTCCTCCCCATGGGTTGCACCTGAGAATTCTCCATATAGCCAGGGCGAGACCTTTTATCGGTCCGTGTTTTATTATTGCCTGGCGTGCATATTCTGAGCAGGTTGGTGTAAACCTGCATGATGGCGGAGTGAACGGTGTGATGAAACGTCTGTAGAAGAGTATAGGCAAAAGTAGCGTCCACTTTGCCACAGCGGAAATGAAATTAACTATCTTGCTCATTATGATGAGTGTCAGCCACTTTTTCGCTTAGTCTTGTTAGAAGTTTCTTTATGCTTTCCTCTATTGTTTCAGAAGTCATCAACTCGTCGGCAAGATAAATGAACGCCAATGCGAATTTTCTGTTTTCACATTTTTCTACTTCAGATACCAGAATGGCCTTGTTTTTTCGGTATGCCTCTCTGATTTGCCTTTTCACCCTGTTACGTTTCACGGCTCTTTTGAAGTGCCTTTTAGAAACGCTGACCATCACTTCCACCGGTACATCAGTTCTTTCGGCTTTCATGTATACCATTCTTATAGGGAAGGCCACCATGGAACGGTTGCCTCCGCCGAATAGCTTGTCGATAGTCTTCCGACTGACGATATGTTCTTTCTTGCCGAATGTCAGTACCGGTCTGTCCATTGTATTTTTATTGTATTATTCTTCTTCGTGTTCGAGAAGGTAGTGCTGCAGGGCTCCGGTCATCGAGGGATATTTCTCGGAAGGAGCCTCGAGGTCGAGCCTAAGTCCTGCGTCTTTTACGGCACGTGCCGTTGCAGGTCCGAATGTAGCTATGGCAATGTCTTTCTGCTTGAAGTCAGGGAAGTTCTTCGTCAGGGCGTCAACACCCACTGGACTGAAGAACACAAGCATGTCGTAGTCGAAGTTTGCCACTTCTTCCTCGGTGAAGTCGTTGCTCACCGTGCGATACATCACACATTCCGTGTGCTTGAGGTTCTTTGAGTCGAGCAGTTCCTTTATGTCATCGTTATGTACGTCGCTCATTGGCACGAGGTATTTCTCGTTCTTGTGCTTTACCATTTGTGGCAGAATATCGGCCACCTTACCTGTAGAGCCGAAGAAAATCTTACGCTTGCGGTAAGGAACATATTTCTGGATGTATAGTGATATGGCTTCTGTGACACAGAAATATTTCATGTCCTCAGAGATGTTTACCCTCAGTTCCTTGCACAGCTTGAAGAAATGGTCGATGGCATGGCGCGACGTGAATACTATGGCAGTATAGTCGGCAATGCTCACCTTCTGCTGGCGAAATTCTTTTGATGTCAGTCCCTCTACCTTTATGAAAGGACGGAAAACCAGTTCCACGTCAAATCGTTCCGCAATGGTGAAATACGGTGACTTCTCGCTTGTTGGCTTTGGCTGTGAAACCAAAATCTTTTTAATCATCTTGTCCTAAAAATTTATGTTCAAATAGTTACCTGTTATGGCCACGGCACCCCAAAAGGCCGCCATCGGCACTGCTTCGAGAGCGCAAAAGTACAAAATTATTTGGAAAAAAGGGTGTATTTGTCGAAAAAAGATTGCATAACTTTTATAAAAGGTAAGCAATTTAACAAAAACGACCACTATTAGGGCATAAGTGGTAATACTTTGTATAGGGATATCGAAATATGACCTCACCATCACGGCTGGAAAAATCATCACTCCTTCCATAGATACCAAGAAGAGTAGGGTCTTTTGCCATTGTACGTTTTTTTTACGCTCGAAGAACACAGTGTTCACTCCTGCATATATGATGCTCTTCAAAATGAAGTATGACAAATTCATGCCGAGAAAGATGGCTATGAGGTGATATTGCGAACTAAGGATGAAGGTGGTGCCTATGTAGTGGGTGGTATAGAAGTATTGCAGCAGCGACCACAGAAGGCTGGTGAGGACGACCATGAATATCTGGAATCTTATCTCTATCGATGTCTCGCTGATGCTGCTTTCGCGGTGTGAGAGATAGAAGCAGCTCTTCAGTTGTCGCATGAAGAACAACTTTGACTTTGAGAACGACACCATGACGATGATGAAGCTCAGGATGAGAAGTATGGAGATGGTGTCGTCGCTTTTTACGGTGTATGGCACAGGGTCTCCTGCCACACCGTATCTTCCGCCGGCTATTTCTGGGTGGAAGAGTGTGTCTTTGGAGAAAAACGATTCCTTGTAGTATTTGGGAATGTTGACATCCTTGATGCTTTTTCCTATTTCATGTCCGGGTATGTGGAGTGTGTCCGGACGTGAGCTGTATCGTATTTCCTTTGGCTGGAATGTAGCCTGTATGGCTGAGTCCTGTTGTGCGGGCGTGGCATCCTTGGGCAGCATCCTTAACACTTGGTAAGGATGCTGCGGTTTTGCCGGTCGTGTTTGTTCTGTCGCCTCGGGCGACAATATGTTATGTTCAACAGTTATTGAGTCTTGGTGCATTATTTGTCCTCGTGGGTGGTTTGTCAGATGCCAAACTCTTTCTTTATCATGTCAACGCAGTCGAGTTTCTCCCATGTGAAGAGTTCCACGTCGATGGTTTTTGTCTCGTGGTAGTGGCTCGTAAACGTTTTTTTCCTTATCTCGGGCTTACGTCCCATGTGACCGTATGCGGCAGTCTCGCTGAACATTGGCTGGCGCAGTTTCAGAGTGCGCTCGATGGCTTTCGGGCGCAGGTCGAAGAGTTTTTCTATTTTCTTTGCTATCTCTCCGTCGGTCATGTTGACATTGCTTCTTCCGTATGTGTTGACATAGATGTTCATTGGCCGTGCCACTCCGATGGCATAGCTAATCTGCACAAGCATCTCGTCGGCCACTCCAGCCGCCACCATGTTTTTTGCAATATGTCGTGCGGCGTAAGCGGCCGAGCGGTCAACCTTGCTTGAGTCTTTTCCGCTGAAAGCTCCGCCTCCGTGAGCTCCCTTGCCTCCGTAAGTGTCCACGATAATCTTGCGTCCTGTGAGTCCAGTGTCGCCATGTGGACCTCCGATGACGAATTTTCCTGTAGGGTTGACATAGTACTTAATGTCGTCGCCAAAGAGTTTCAGCACGTTGTCATTGGTTATTTTCTCTTTCACGCGTGGCATAAGTATGTTGATCACGTCTTCGCGTATTTTTGCGAGCATGGTGTCGTCGTCGGCAAACTCGTCGTGCTGTGTTGAAACCACGATGGTGTCGATGCGCTCTGGAATATTGTCGTCGCTGTACTGCACTGTTACCTGGCTTTTGGAGTCGGGCCTCAGGTAAGTCATGAGCTTTCCTTCCTTGCGTATTTCAGCAAGTGTTGACATTATGAGGTGAGCCAGGTCGAGAGATACAGGCATGTAGTTGTCGGTTTCGTTTGTGGCGTAACCGAACATCATGCCTTGGTCGCCTGCTCCTTGTTCGTCTTCGTTTTCGCGGTCGACGCCTCTGTTGATGTCACCGCTTTGTTCGTGTATGGCGCTTAGAATGCCGCAAGAGTTACCGTCGAACTGATATTCCGCCTTAGTATAACCGATGCGTTTGATTGTATTTCGGGCAATGGTCTGCAGGTCGATGTAAACCTTGCTGCTCACTTCGCCCATTATCACTACCTGGCCGGTGGTAACAAATGACTCGCAAGCCACACGTGCCTTTTCGTCGTAGGCCAGGAACTGGTCTAGGATGGCGTCCGATATTTGGTCGGCCACCTTGTCGGGATGTCCTTCAGAGACTGACTCTGATGAGAATAGGTATGACATAATCTTTTTGGTTTATAAAATATAATAATGTGAATTGGGGTGCAAAGTTACTTATTAATTGCGTATCATGAATGAAAAGCCATTCTTAATTAACTTTTATTATCATATCAGGCCTTTTCGTCTTTTTATCTCTTCGAGGTCGCCGAGGTCTACGCGTCCTGTGTTTTTGTCGAGACGTATGTTGTATTCCTCGTGAGTTCGCTTCCATCGGTTGTGTGTCCAGAGATAACATTCCGGCTGTCGGCGTATCGACTGTTCCAGAAGGCTGAAATATCTGTCGGTAAGAGGCCACGGGCTTTCTGTCTTGCTGTTTTCCTGTGTGTCTCCGTCTTCCATTTTTATGAACCGGCACACGTAGTAGCCACGTCTTGGGCGTGAGATGTCGGCGTAGTATACCGATTGTTTCATTTGTCTCATCAGTCTTTCGGCGCCTGTGAGCACTGGTGTGTCGTGGTGAAGGAAGTTTACCCAGTGGTGGATATTGTTCCAGAAGGGTATCTGGTCTGAAATGTATCCCAGTACGATGGGTTGCTTCTGCTGGCGGTATTTTACCATTCTGCGCAGTGTTTCAGCCATGGGGATGCATTTGGCGCCGAAGCGTTCGCGCAGCTTGATGAAGAGACGGTCGAACCATACGTTTTCCAGTGGATGGTATATCTGTGTGCAAAGTCCCTTTGGGTCGGTCCATAGCGGCAGGGAGGTAATCCACTCCCAGTTGCAGAAATGTCCGAGATATACACCCGCCGAGCGTCCTTGGGCAAAGTCTGCGTCGATGGCTTCTGTTCCTTCGAATGTCATTCGTCTCTTTATTTGCTCTTTGCTCATGGAGAAGAGCTTTATGGTCTCTACCATATAGTCGCAAAACCAGTGGTAGAAGCCTTTTTCCACCTTTAGCCTTTCCTTTTGGTCTTTTTCCGGGAAACAATCCTGAAGGTGTTTCCTCACCAGCTTTTTTCTGTAGCCTACAAGTTTGTAGACCAGCAGGTAGAGAAAGTCGGAGACGATGTATAGCAGCCGCATCGGTAGCAGCGACAAGATATACATAAGTCCGAATACAAGTATGTATGCTATTCTCATCATAGGCTCTGCATGTCGTTAAGTCGTTTGTAGTAGCCGTCAATGGACAGAAGTTCGTCGTGTGTTCCACGCTCCACTATCTCCCCTTCGTGAATGACGCAAATCTCGTCGGCACACTTTATTGTAGACAGTCGGTGTGCTATGGCCACTGTGGTACGAGTTTTCATAAGTCGTTCGAGTGCGTCCTGCACGAGTCGTTCGCTTTCTGTGTCGAGTGCCGATGTGGCTTCGTCGAGTATGAGTATTGGCGGGTTTTTGAGTATTGCCCTTGCTATGCTCACACGCTGTCGCTGTCCGCCAGACAGTCTGCTTCCCCGGTCGCCCACGTTGGTGTCCATGCCGTTTTCCGACTCCATGATAAAGTCATAGGCATTGGCTATTCTTGCCGCTTCGGCTATTTGGCTGTCGGTGGCTCCGTCCACTCCGAAGGCTATGTTGTTGCGGAAGGAGTCGTTGAAGAGTATGGCTTCCTGGTTGACATTGCCTATGAGCTGTCGTAGGTCGTGTATGCCAAGGTCTTTCACGTTCACTCCGTCGATGAGCACTTCTCCCTCCTGCACGTCGTAGTATCGTGGTATGAGGTCGACGAGTGTCGACTTGCCTCCACCGCTTTGTCCTACGAGCGCCACTGTTTTCCCTTTCTCTATGGTGAGGTTGATGTTTCTGAGAATCCACTTCTTGTCGTATCTGAACGATACGTTACGGAATTCAATATTGTGTTTGAACTCCTTGATGGCCATTGGGTTTTCTTTCTCGGTGATGTTGTTCTCGGCGTTGAGAATCTTGTCGATGCGTTCCATCGACGCCAGTCCTTTCGGAATGTTGTATCCGGCTTTTGAGAAGTCTTTCAGCGGGTTGATGATGCTGTAGAGCATCACGAGATAGTAGATGAATGTTGGTCCTGACAGCGAGGCGTCGCCGGAGAGCACGAGAATACCTCCGAACCATAGCACTATCACGATCATCACAGTGCCGAGGAATTCGCTCATCGGGTGTGCCATTTGCTGGCGTATGTTCACCCTCATGATGTCGTTTCGGTACTGGCTGTTAACCTTGTCAAATCGGTTGTTCATCTTTGTTTCGGCGCAAAAGGCCTTCACTATGCGCAGTCCGCCGAGTGTTTCCTCCACCTGGCTCATGGTGTCGCTCCAAAGAGCCTGTGCCTTTATGGAGTTTTGCTTCAGCTTTCTTCCCACCATACCCATAAACCATCCCATCACTGGCACGAACACAAGTGTGAACAGCGTGAGTTGCCATGATATGATGATTAGAGTGGAGAAATAGGCAATGATGAGTATAGGGTTTTTGAACAGCATGTCGAGCGACGACATGATGGAGTTTTCCACCTCTGCCACGTCACCGCTCATTCTTGCGATAATGTCTCCTTTTCGCTCTTCAGAGAAGAATCCTAACGGCAGCGACGTTATCTTGCGGTAGAGCTGGTTTCTTATGTCGCGCACCACTCCGGTTCGTATGGGTATGATGGTGGCGGAAGACAGGAAGTAGGCTCCTGTCTTGAGGAATGTCATGAAAGCGAGGAAAAGGCCTATGACCAGCAGCGTTGTTGTGGGACCAATGTCGGCAATGAGTGCTCCAATGTA
Source organism: uncultured Prevotella sp. (assembly GCA_945614335.1). GTDB lineage: Bacteria > Bacteroidota > Bacteroidia > Bacteroidales > Bacteroidaceae > Prevotella. The sequence goes on along the minus strand of CALZAP010000003.1, from coordinate 5,854 downwards.
GTAGTTGGCGTTGTTGGAGAACGCTTCCTGAAGGTTGTCCCAGGTGATGGTCATCAGTTCCTGTGGTGCCTGCGAGCCGTCGGTCTGGAACAGTATCTGCAGTATAGGTATGATGGCCATAAACGAGAAGATGTTCAGTATGGCCGACAAAATGTTGAACACCACCGACCATACGAGATATTTCTTGTATGGAGGTACAAACCGTCGTAGAACTTGTATGAACTCTTTCATGTCGCTATGGTTTTATTATTCCTTTTTCTATTTCACTTCTTCACCCAGTAGGGTTGCGCTCGAACTTCCAGTTATTCTTACCTTTACCGTTTCTCCTACATGGTGGCCGCCTTTGTCGAACACCACCATTTTATTATGTTCCGTCCTGCCGCACAGTTGCTCCCTTGAGCGTTTGCTGAATCCTTCCACCAGCACGTCAAACACTTTTCCTTCGTCTCGTTTGTTGGCTTCGGCCGATATTTCGGTCTGAAGGTGTATCATCTCGTTGAGGCGTTTTATTTTCACTTCCTCCGGCACGTCGTCGGGCAGATGTTTTGACGCGTATGTTCCCGGTCGTTCTGAATACTTGAACATGAATGCGGAGTCGTATCCCACTTCTCTCATCAGCGACAGCGACATCTGGTGGTCTTCTTCCGTCTCGCTGTGATATCCCACGAAAATGTCGGTTGACAGTCCGCAGTCGGGAATGATGCGTCTGATGGCTGCCACTCTGTCGAGATACCACTCTCGTGTGTATTTTCTGTTCATGAGTTTCAGTATCCTGTTGCTTCCGCTCTGTACTGGCAGGTGAATGTGTTTGCAGACGTTAGGCATCTCAGCAATCACCTTCAGCGTCTCGTCGCTCATGTCCTTAGGGTGCGAAGTGGTGAATCGTATGCGCATTTTTGGAGCTGTTTCCGCCACTTGTCTAAGCAGCGACGGGAAGTTGACGGAGCCGCAGAGGTATGAGTTAACGTTTTGTCCCAGCAGGGTTACCTCCTTGAATCCCCTTTCGTTAAGGTCTCTCACCTCTCTCAGGATGCTTTCCACGTCGCGGCTTCTCTCCCTTCCTCTTGTATAAGGCACTATGCAGTAGTGGCAGAAGTTGTTGCAGCCTCTCATGATGCTTACAAAACCACCGATTTTTGTGCCGTGTAGTCTTTGCGGCACAATGTCCTTATATGTCTCCGATGTCGATAGTTCTATGTTGATGGCCTTGTGGCCGGTTTCGGCCTGTGCTATGAGGTCAGGCAGTGTGAGATAGGCGTCAGGTCCCGCCACGAGGTCCGTGTGGTGGTTTTGGAGCAAGTCTTCCTTCACTCTTTCCGCCATGCATCCGAGCACTCCGATGATGAGTTTATGTCCTTTTTTCCTTTCCGCGTTAAGTGTGTCGAGCCTATTGTATATTTTTTGTTCCGCATTGTCTCTTACGGAGCAGGTGTTGAGAAACACGGCATCAGCCTCGTCGAGGTTGTCGCATGTCTCGTATCCGGCCATGAGCATTACCGAGGCCACAACCTCCGAGTCGGCCACGTTCATTTGGCATCCGTAAGTTTCGATATATAATTTCTTCATTGTCAATAAGTTTGAAAATTGCGTGCAAAGTTACAGAAAAAAATCCATACTTCAGCCTTTTTGCCGAAAAAACTTCATTTTATGCTCAACTTTCTAAAGCAATGCTGAACCAATAATCACTTTCAGGCTCCAATCATTTCTCTACCCTCTTCCCTCTTCATCATATCTTCACATGAATGAATTCTGTGTGACTTGGCTCTATGTCTACATTGTTATTGTCTGTAGGGTTGACGGGTTGTGCCGATTGAGCGTCTGCACTGCGCGATATGGTGGTGCCTTTCTGATGTTTCAGCATGTCGTCGGTTGGGTCGATAATGAGATATGCGGCAGTGTTGTCTTTGCGTAGCAGTCTGAGCCTGATAGTCGCTGACTGTTGTTTTCCGGAAGGAAGTCCGAATGTGGTGAAATGGCCTGTTATGTGCTTGTTGTTGTATTCCACACGGAAATACATTGCTGCCGTGCTGTCAGAACGTGTTTCGCTAATGATGTCCACCGCCCGTGCCACACCTTCTATCGACGCTTCCGTGCAGTCTTTTATGTTGTTGTCTTTGTCGTTGAGGCTTATGTCGATGTTGTATGTAAACACTCGTGGTTTCACTTCAGCCGTTTGTTCGTCGTTGCCTTGGGTCTCCAGTAGGGTGGAGTAGAGTTTGTCGGGCATGTATACGATGGGATGTCTTCCGATGAAGGCGTGATCGTTGAGCCTGTCGGTAGTGGCTATTACATTGATGTCGTTACCAGTGTAGTATACTTTTGTGGTTTTGGTGTCATTATATATCAGTAGTGTCGCATATTTGTTGTATATTTCAATCCTTTGGTCTTCAGTTATATAGCTTGTGTCGAAATATCCGTTTTCGTCAAACAAGTCAAAATGCCATCCCTGTGGTTTGTGTTCATCGTTACACACCACAGAGACGGCAATCGTCCTGGTGCTTTCGTTTTCCGGGTCGATATAGTTGCATGCCGTTAGAACATGCGACACGAAAATAGCAATAACGAAAGCTTTGTTCATATATATCTGTTGACTTACTTTACAATCGACGTCATTTTGTTTCTCACTCCCTTGTATCCTTTCAGGAAAGCCTTTGCCGATCCGAAGCTCAGGAACATGTCGAGTCTCACAGGGATGTGGTTGGCGTCGTCGGTGACGTAGAATCTTATTAGTTCGTGGTTTTCTCCATCTTCCCTTTCGATGAATGAGAATACGAGACATCTGAACTTCTGTTTCGACTCTTGCATTTCGAATGTTTCCTTTCCCTGATATTTCAGCCATGAGTTTGACAGGTGTTTAGCGTCGCTGATGGGCATAGGAATGTTCTCTCCCACCTTCATCTTCGATGCGTCGAAGTTTCTGGCTCTGAGGAATATGCTCATCATGTCGTAGATGCAGTCTTTGTATTGCGACTCTTTCCACACGTGTTCGCCGCTGTTTTCTATTCTGTGCTGCTTCAGGTGGCAAGTGTTTTTCGGGTAGCTGTACCATATCTCGTCCACATAGTATCTGTCGCCTTCCCTTGCGCCCTTTCTGAAGTAGAGTGGGGCGATGTCTTGCGTGGTGTAAGAGAGCAGGGTGTCTCTGAGGGTGAATATCTTATCGAGTTTGCTGTTGCTGCGGGTGGTGAGGCTGCTTCTCCACGCAGTCTGTCCTTTGTATCGAGACTGCACAGTGCTCATCGATGCCGTTCCCACCTTCACCCATACGAATTTCCAGTTGAAGTACAGGTCGTATGACAGGTATTCACCCGACTTGAAAGCCTTGTTCTCTATGCCGCATTGTGCGTTTGCGGTCATCGCTGCCGTAGCCAGTATCATTACCAGCATTATTTTTCTAAAATAGCGTGCCATGTCATTATAAATTATGTTTATGTTTTGAGCGCAGAGTTCTAAGGCTCAATCATTTGTCTTAACTCCTTAACTCCTTAACTCCCTTTTGTCTTTATTTTGTTCAACACCTTATTGTAGTCAATGCCTAATTTGTTTGCCCTTTCCGCGTTTCTGTTCTGGAGTTTCTTTTCCTTTTCCGATTTTTGCTTCTTTATGGCGTCAGGCTTTTGTCTTACCAAAGGTGTAGAGCTTACGTCCCATCCGATGGTGATGTCCCATTTTTCTTTTGTCTCCACCATTTTCGGGTAGTAGTACATCTCTTCAGGCTGCATGTCGGCATAGTAGTCGCCAGTGTCCCATATTCCGTTTCCGTTTCTGTCTACAAACGCCCTAAGGTAGAGTTTTTCTGCCTTGAGGTAGTAGAATTCCGCAGCCCCGTCGATGACAACGGCTTCTTTCTTCACCGCGTCGCTCGAGTTGAGTAGTTGCACGATTACAGTCGCACTGTCGGCATTTATGCCGCTCACGTTTACAATCAGCGATCCGAACTCGTCGTTGGAGCTCACCTTTATACCTTCCTTTCTTGGTGCCGAAGCCAGTCCGTAGATGTCGATGAAAGCAGCAGAGTCGAGTTCGAGGCTGTATTCCACGTCAGGTCTCCATTCAGCCCTTAGCATATATTTTCTAATGTTTCCCTCTATCTGTTGCCATTCAAACCTTGAGTTGTACCAAAGAGTGTCAATCTTTGAGTAGAGATGGATTTTCGCCGTGTCGCATGTGGCCAATGGCGTAGGCATGGTGAAGAAGACGTTCTGCTCTGGTGTGATTTTTCCGTTGCCTGTTATTTGCAGTTCAAGCGGTTTTTGTGCCATTATGGAGTCGTATGCTTCACCTCTTTTTTTCTTTTTGTCCTGTTCTTTCTGCCATTTCTCGATGTCTTTCATCTTTTGTTTCATTCGTTTCTCATACGACATTTTTGGTATCATCTCCAGCGTGTCGGTCTGCATTACGAGTGTTCCCGTAGAGTCGGTCATGAGGTATTTCGCTTCTATCATGAGCGAGTCGCGGTTTATCAATGTCGTGTCTTTTATCCAGTAGGTCACTGTGTCTTTTTTCAGTGTCGATTCTACCACGAAAGCGCTGTCGGAGTTGAAGTTAAGACCTTTTATCTCTGGCAGGGAGTCGTTGCCGTAGCTGAAGAAGAAGTTCAGTCGGTCTGGTTCGTTTCTGTCGCTTTTCACGAGGTATCTGTCGGTTTGCTTTACTGTGAATGCCCTTAGCACGATGTTGTCGGGGTAGAAGTGAGTGTAGTCCACCCTCATGATGGAGTCGATGCGCAATGTGTCTCGCCACACGGTGTCTTGTCTCACGTCAGGTTTGGCGTAAGGTTCGAATGTCTCGTGGTTGAATGCTATCATCTCGCTTTTCTGGCTGTAGATGTAGTCGCCGTCGGCATCCTGGAGGGCGTATGCCCTATATGTTCCCGGGGCGATGCCCTTTATCACAAACCGTCCGCGGCTGTCGGTGCGCGACACCCTAATGAATGGTTTACGTGCAAACACCGTGTCGGAGAGGTCGTCGTAGAGTCCCACGAGTATGCCTTTCACGGGCTCGAGGTTACTGGCGTCGAGCACGTTACCCGAAACCTCAAAAGTGTCTATCCTTTCGCCTGTGGAGAAGCTGTAGGTATAGTTTCCCATCGGGTTCCCCTCGTTGTTGTCGCTTATGGCGTCGGAGAAGTCGATGGTGTATGTGGTGTTTTCCTTCAGCGAGTCTTTCAGTTCCACGATAATGTTCTTTCCCGAACTTTTGATGTCGGCAGGTTCTATCTGCGGTGGCGACACGACCACTTTATTGCTGGCATCCTCCAGTTTTATGAATTCGTCGAAAGTGATAGTCACTTTCTTCGACTTTACTTTTGTTCCCTTTTCTATCGGATTGGTCGACACCACACGTGGAGGAGTGTCGTCAAACCATCCTCCGTCAGGCTGTCCCATTCTTGCACACGACACAATCATTGACAGCAAAAGGGTAACAAAAAACCATTTTTCTTTCTTCATTCCTTGTTTCTTTAAACTATTCTCACTCCTCTCTCCTCATTCCTCTCTCCTCACTCCTCTCTCCTCATTCCTCATCCATTCATCCCCAACAGCTGGTCGATGATGTCTCGGCTGTTGCTCAGTCGTGGCACCTTGTGCTGTCCGCCCAGTTTGCCTTTCATTTTCAGCCAGTCGTTGAAGAGGTCGTGGCGAGCGACTACTATTTCCAGGTGCTGGAGAGTGATGTCCTTATATCTTTTTGCCTCGTAGTCGCTGTTTAGCTCCTGCATCTTTTTGTCGAAGAGGTCGGCAAAGAGGTTGAGGTCTTCCGGTTCTTTTGAGAATTCTATCAACCACTGGTGGCGGCATTTCACCTTGGCGTCCATAAACACCGGTGCGGCCGTGTATTCCAGCTCCTGTGCTCC
>CALZAP010000002.1 GCA_945614335.1 uncultured Prevotella sp. | reverse complement strand
TCGTCGTCAATAAGCAGGACCTCGCGCTTCCACATTTGGTAAACCTCTGCGCTGACCACCTGTCCTACCTTGTCCTTATACTTGTTGTACAGGGCGTCGTGCTCCAGCTCAAGAATCTTTGAAGCCAGAGTCTGTCTGAGGTTGAGGATGGCGCGTCGTCCGAACTTGCTGAAGTTCACCTCTTCGCTCACCTCCTCGCCTATCTCGTAGTCTGGTGCAATCTTCTGTGCGTCGGTGAGTGAGATTTCCTTGTTTTCGTCGGCCACTTCTCCGTCGGCCACTACAATTCTGTTGCGGTGGATTTCGAAGTCGCCCTTGTCGGGGTTGACAATCACGTCGAAGTTGGCATCGCTGCCGAAAATCTTCGCGATAACGTTGCGGAAGCTCTCCTCAAGAACGCTGACGAGTGTTGTACGGTCAATGTTCTTGGTTTCCTTGAATTCCTGGAAGGTTTCGATCATGCTCGGTCCCTTCTCTTCTTTCCTTGCTGCCATAGCTAATTACTTGAAACTTAATAAGTATTTTGTATATTTTATATTATTCATGTTGAATGTCTTGTCCACTTCCACCATCACAGGGCGTTTCTTTCCCTCCACCTTTTGTTTTTCGGTTGTTGTGACGGTGAAGCAGTCGCCGTCGACGTTTTTCAGCACTCCCTGTACTTTCTTTCCGTCGTTGTCGAGCACTTCCACCTCCTTGCCCACGTGGTTGTTGTATTGCTGCGGCACCTTGAACGGCTGTCCGATGCCTGCCGACCCCACTTCGAGCTCATATTCTCCAAGCTCTTCGCCCAGTCGCTCTTGCAGGAAACGGCTCAGTTCTGCGCAGTCTTCAATCCATACTCCGTCGGCATGGTCTATTTCCACCACGATACGGTCGTCTGGAGTGAACATTACGTCGACAAGGAAGTACTCGTTACTTGTCAACCACTCTTCCACAATTGTCTTAACTTCGTTTTTCTCTATCATATCTATACTCAAGTTTCTGTTTTGTTAAACCTAAGGAGTTCAAGGAGTCCAAGGAGTTTAAAGAAGTTCAAGACAATAGTCTTTTCGCTTCCTTTAGGGAGTTTCTCTGGTTTGGACATTCGTCTTTTTTTCGCTTCGCTCAAGGAAACTTCTCCTTGAACTCCCTTAACTCCTTTAACTTCCCTTAGTCCTGAAGGTTGAGTAATAAAACAAGAATGAGGAGCTTTCTGTGAAGCCCCTCATTCCACTGAACAGGTGCAAAGGTACGGAAAAAATCCCAATTTTCCGCCTTCGCATGAAGAATTAACCTTTTCGTTAAACTTATTTAACTAAACGTCTCGTTCCTTGGTAACTATTAAGTCTCACTCCTCACTCCTCACTCCTCACTCCTCTCTCCTCACTCCTCTCTCCTCACTCCTCACTCCCCACTCCTCACTCCTCTCTCCTCACTCCTCACTCCTCTCTCCTCACTCCTCACTCCTCACTCCTCACTCCCCTCTCCTCACTCCCCTCTCCTCACTCCTCACTCCCCACTCCTCTCATCACATAATTCCAATACTTTTCGACCAAAAAATCACATATTTCCAGCCATTTTCACTCTTTTTATCACAAAACCTCCAAGACAAACGGGACGTTTCACTCAACTTGCACTACCTTTTGATAAGGTAGGCGGCGTTTCGGAAAAAAAATAAAAGTTTTTTGGACTTTTATTTTGTTTTTCACTCAACTTGCACTACCTTTTGATAAGGTAGGCGGCGTTTCGGAAAAAAAATAAAAGTTTTTTGGACTTTTATTTTGTTTTTCACTCAACTTGCACTACCTTTGTCCCCGAATCGTAATGAAAGTAGACAGTTTTGAATCGTTTTTCAGAGGCAATTACCCTAAGGCCTTCTACCTCGCACTTCGCCATCTACATGACGAAGAAGCGAGCCGTGACCTCGTGGCCGACGCTTTCGAACATGTGTGGAAAAAGGTGGAGACATCGGGAGAGGACATTGCCAACATGGAATCGTATCTACTCACAACAGTGAGAAACAGATGCATAGGATACCTGCGAAAACAACAGACCGTCAGCAAGTTTGCGAAAATGGAACTGCACACCATGGAACGCTGCTACGAAGAGGACTTCGACTTCCAAAGGCGAGAGCTGCACATGGAGGAAGTGATGGAGGCTCTCAACGAACTTACACCGAAGACAAGACACATAGTAAAAGCCTGCTACGTGGAAAGAAAAAAATACCGCGAGGTGGCTTCGGAATTAGACATCAGCGAAAGCACGGTGAAAAAGCATATCATGCAGGCACTGAGCTTCCTCAGACAGAAATTTAAAGGAAGGAGTTAAGGAGTTAAGGAGTTAAGGAGTTAAGGAGTTAAGCCAATACTCATTCCGCTTCCTTTCGGTAGTTTTAAGGCTCGTACATTTCTCTACCTTCTACCCTCTACCCTCCAAAACACTTTTCATTCTTAATTTTTAAAACGGATTTATATTATTGAAACAAAGACAGTCACTATGAACAAAAACAAAGATATTGACCGACTGCTTGACTTCGCCGACAACGAAGGAAACATCGACCTGCAAGAAGTGGAAAGACTGCTTGACAGCGAAGACGGAATGGAAGCATGGCAGGAAATGGAAGACCTCGAGGAGGCGGCCAACAGAACCATGGGTCGGATGCCTGACATCGACAAGGAATGGGAGGCTCTCAAAACGAGAGTCAACCCCAAGAGGCGTTTCCATATATGGAAGGCTGTGGCCGTGGCGGCTGCGGCGGTCGTGGCTATATTCATTATCAGCAATGTTGACTGGAGCGAGAAGGAGACTAACCCCGAAGTGGCTGCTCTCGAAGAGATAATCGACAAGAAAGAGGCGGAACAAGCAAAACATGTTGAAACGACTGCCACTGCCCAAACAGTCTCCATACACAAAAAACGGGTGGAAGTGCCTGCTGGAGAAACACGAAGCCTCACCCTGCCCGACGGCACAGAAGTGTGGCTCAACGCCAAGTCTACTCTCGTCTATCCCGAAAGCTTCGGCAAAAAGGTAAGGAGAGTGGCACTGTATGGCGAGGCATATTTCAAGGTGAAAAGAGACCAAAGACATCCCTTCGTCATACACACCCGAAATGTCGACACCCGTGTGCTCGGCACTGAGTTTAACGTGAGAAGCTACGATGCCAACGACACCCATGTGACATTGGTGAAAGGACTCGTGGAAGTGTCTACTACATATAACAAGGTGAACATCGAACGCAACCAGGACGCAAGCCTCGACGGAGGCAAGCTGGTGGTGGCAGACGTGAATCCCAAGGACTACACCAGCTGGCGAGAGGGAGTGATGTATTTCGACAATGCTTCGTTGCGTACAATATTGCAGCAGCTCGGAGCCTGGTACGACATGAACATCGTGTGCAACGACTCCCGTCTGCTCGACCATCACTTCCACTTCATTTTCAGCAAAGACGACAGCGTAGAAGAAGCCGTAAACCTCCTGAACTCTTCTTCCAACCTCGACATAAAGGTGGACGGCAACACCATTCTAATAGAAAAATAAACAGGTTATTACGATTTTATTTCATTTTCGGGGTGCCCGATTTCCGTTTCATGCGTCATGAATAGTGAATGAGACGAGAAATCGGGCATTATATGTGTCCCATAGTAATAACCAAATAAAACCGAAAGAACAATGAGCAAAAGAACACTCCTCATCTGCTCATTCTTTGCCATGCTGCTGCCTGCGTCTTTCCAGTCTGGCGCATACGCCCAAAGCAACAAGGCAAAGTATGAAAAAGTGACCAACGGAAAGCCGCTCACCGACGTGTTGAAACAACTGGAAGAACAGTTTTCGAAGAGAATAATTTTCTCTTATGAAGAACTGAAAAACTACAAGGTGAAGACCGACATAAAGGCCAGCACGGTGGAAGAAGCGCTAAGACAGGCTCTTGGCGGACTGCCCGTGAGCTACGAAGTGAAAGGGAAATATGTCACGGTGAAGGCTAACCGACAGAAGGTCACGGCCTCCTCCAACCCACGCCCCTCAAACACGGTGAGAGTGGCGGGAAGAGTGGTGGACGAGCAAGGCGACGGCATTCCCGCTGCCACCATCAAACTCGACAGCGACGGAAACGTGGGCACACTGACCAACATGAGCGGACACTTCTCGCTCAACTTGGAGAAGGGAAAGGGAGAGACGCTCGTCGTCTCGTTTCTCGGTATGGAGGAAGAGTCTTACTACGTGAACGGACGAAAGGACCTTAACGACATAACCATCGTGATGAAGGAAGACCGCAAGGCTCTCGACGAGGTGGTGGTCATCGGCTACGGCACGGCAAAGGCAAAAGACCTTACGGGCTCTGTCTCGCGTCTTTCCGAGAAGGAAATAGAAACGGCCCCGATGACATCAAACATTGCCGGCATGTTGCAAGGACGTGCCGCCGGCGTTAACGTAATGATTGCCAACGCATCGCCCACCTCACCAGTGTCGGTAGTCATCCGCGGCCAGTCGTCTATCTCGGGCGACGGACAGCCTCTTTGGGTGATCGACGGCGTGCCGCAATACTCGTCGGGCATATCGGGCGACGTGAGCAACACTCTTTACAATCTCAACCTCAACGACGTTCAGAGCATCGACATCCTCAAGGACGCCTCAGCCACAGCCATCTATGGTTCGCGTGCCGCCAACGGCGTGGTCATTGTTACCACCAAGTCGGGTGCGGAAGGCATGAAGCCTGTGGTGGAGTTTAACGCAAGGTACGGCTGGCAGTGCATCGACGCCAACAAGATGCGCACACTCACCGCTGAGCAATATCAGGCATACTCAAAGCGTGCGAATGTGCTTGAAGCCTTCCGTAACGGCTCGCTCACGTATTTCAACAAGAAATACATGGACAACACGAAATTCAACCAGATAGGCACAAGCCAATGGGACATGAGCGACATCGACGACATCTGGCTGCCTAACGCATATTACGACGGACACGATGACTACTGGGACATGATGACACAGGATGCCGCCGTGCAGGACTACAGTGCCTCGATACGCGGAGGAGCGTCGAAAACGTCCTACTATGCCTCCATCAGCTACCGCGACCAGGACGGCATCGTGAAGGGCAGCAACGCACGCACCATCGGCGCCCGGTTCAACTTCGAGTCGCTCGTGTCTGACAAGCTGAAATTCGGCATGAACATGGACGCCTCGTCGCGCAACGCCAGCAACAAGGACGCCATGATAGGCAAGATTATCGGCATGCGCCCCGACTATCCGGCATACAACGAGGACGGCACCATCAACACCATCGACATGTATGTGAAAAACCCGCTCGTTGAACTGCTCGACAAAAACGAGAGCGTGTCGAGAAACATCAATGCGGCAGGATTCTTGGAATACAACTTCTACAAGTTCCTCAAATTCCGCTCAACACTCAACGCGCAATACCAGAACGTGAAATACGACCAGTTCACGCGCGCCTACTACGAGGGAAGCACCAACTCGGGCAAGCAGAAAGACTCGCAGAGCTACACCATCGTATGGGACAACCTGCTCACCTTCTACAAGACCATGGGACGCCACGACATGACCGCCATGCTCGGCCACTCCGTCGAACGCACTTCCTACGACTACATGGAAGCCAACGGCAGCAACTATCCCGACGACGACATTCTTGTGAACCTCGGCAGTGCCGCCACCCGCGGTGCCATCAACAGCAACAAGCAGTCGTCGTCGCTCGTGTCGCTCTTTGCCAGGGTGCAGTACAAGTACAACAACCGCTACCTTTTCACCGGAACCTTCCGCACCGACGGTTCCTCGCGCTTCGGCAAGGACCATCGATGGGGATATTTCCCCTCGGCGGCTGTGGCGTGGATCGTTACCGAGGAAGAGTTCATGAAACCGGTGAAAGACATTGTGAGCTACCTTAAGCTGCGCGTCTCACATGGTCTTACCGGCTCGCAAAACCTTGGCTACTACAGTTTTACAGGCTATATGGGTTCAAACCGCTACAACGGTCAGCCAGGCATGTATCCCTCGTCGCTGGGCAACAACACGTTGCAGTGGGAGTCGCAGGCACAGACCGACATTGCCGTGGACTACGGCTTCTTCGACGACCGCATCCGCGGTTCGCTCGGCTGGTATCGCAAATATGTCGACAATCTCATCAGCAACAAGCCCGTGCCCGTGTCGTCAGGTTTCTCTTCCACAAGCCAGAACATCGGAGCCATAAGCAACACTGGCGTGGAGTTTGACATCACGGCAGAGATAATCCGCCAGCGCGACCTGAAATGGGAGCTGAACTTCAACACCGCCCACAATCGCGGCACCTTGGAGAAACTCAACGGCGTAGACACCTTCCTCGGCGGAACAGGCACCTACACCTACAAGCTTGAAGAAGGCGGAAAACTCGGCACCTTCTGGGGATATGTCGACGCAGGACGCTTCTACGACAACGACGAAGAGGTGTGGGCACTGAAACCCATAGACCCCGCCACAGGCAAGGCCGCCAACTACTACCGCGCCAACTCCTTTGCCGAAGGAGCTGGCGACATCTACATCGTAGACCTCGACGGTGACGGGAAAATCACCACCGACGACCGCACCATCATCGGCGACAGCAATCCCGACCTCTTCGGCGGTTTCGGTTCCACACTCTATTGGAAAGGCCTCATGGTCAACCTCACCTTCAGCTACGCCCTTGGAGGAGTGCGATACTGGGCCCGCGAGGCATCTACCTTCGGCGGAACAAACTCCTACAACTCCCTCGACATCGTGATGGACAGCTGGACAATGAAAGGCCCTGAAGCCTCATATCCCGTAGTGACCCACTATGGCATGGGACAGAACGGCGTGTTCACCAACCGTTGGCTCCACGACGCGTCGTACCTCAGGCTCAGCTCTCTCAACCTCTCTTACAAGCTCCCGACGGAATGGTTCCGCAAGTCGGTGATAAAGGGCATCGCCCTGACGTTCCAGGCCACCAACCTCTTCACCGTCACAAAATATCCCGGCATGGACCCTCAAGGCAACTTCTCCACATCCACCAGCGCCCTCTACGGATTCGGCACCGACAACAGCACCTATCCGTCGGCACGAACCTACAACTTCGGATTGCGTTTCACCATAAAATAACAACATGAATATGAAAACAAGAATAATTGCACTGGCACTCATCGGAAGCGCAGCCTTCACCTCATGCGACGACTTCCTTACGGAAACGCCCAAATACGCTCTTACCACCGACAATGCCGTAAGAGACTACAACAGCGCAAACAACGCCGTGACCGGCATCTATGGCGAATACAAGAGCTGCAGCTACCTCGGAGGATACATCTATGCCAACCTACACTGCATGGCGGGCATGTGGAACTACAGCAGCCTGATGTTTAACATGGGCTATACGCAAAGCGCCAACGACGGCATCATCAGCACCATCTGGCGACAGCTGTACAGCATCATTAACGTTAGCAACTCTGCCATACAGGGCATCGAAAAACTCGACGAGACCGTATTTGCTGAAGGCGTGAGCAAAGGCGAGATGCTCGGAGAGGCACGTTGCTTCCGTGGCTACCTCAACCTCCAGTTGCTGTGGCTCTTCGCACGATGGTTTGACAAGCCCGAATCGCCTTACGGCATAATATACCGCGACCAAGTGGCTGAACTATCAAACCTGCAGGTGGGACGAATCAGCGTGGGCGAGAGCTACGAAAAAATCATCGACGACTTGAAGTATGCCGAAGAAAACGCGCCCGAGTTCTCCACCGCACTGAGAATGAACAGACAGTTTGCAAAGGCCATGCACGCCAAGCTGCTGCTCGTGAGAGGATGGGACGGCGACTATGCCGAAGCACTGAGACTCGTGGAGCAACTGCTGGCCGACAAGTCCTCGAAATGGAAGATGGAGACCGACCTCACGAAACTTTATGAAAACGGATGGAACTCAATGGAAAACGTATTCTCAAGATACCTCGGCGACCAGACTGGCTACACAAACGGCATCTCGGGATATGAATACGTGTATTCTGCCGGCTTGTTCTACTATCCTGAATTTACCGACCCTATTCAGGAATGGCTCAACAGCGACGTGCGTCACGACCTCACCTTCGGCACTGCCCGTTCGCCAGAGACTTGGGACACTACCAAGAAGGAAAACATCCTTACGAAGCTATACCACCGTGGACGAGTGGACGGGAAAAACGACATGTACGCCACCTACCCTATGCGCTATGCCGAACTCTACCTCATGAAGGCAGAGCTGCTCGCCCGCACCAATCCGTCCGACATCCAAAGCGCCATCGCTCCTGTTAACGAGATGCGGGCAAAATACACAAACCCCGCTATGGAACCTCTGACGGGCATCAACACCCACGCCGAACTCATGGACGCCCTGTTTAAAGAATATGTGGTAACGCTGTTTCTTGAAAACGAAACGCCATGGTTCGCCTCCCTCCGATTCGAACACGAAGGCACACCATGGATAAACATCCTCAAGCCCGACGTAAACTTCAGTCCCAACCAGTATTGCTGGCCAATACCAGAAGAAGAAATCAAGGCTCATAACAATCCGATAGAACAGAATCCGGGGTTGGAGTGATATGTATATAGTCAACTTACTAAAAAAATAATAATATGAAAAAAATAATATATAGCTTTATGATTGGACTTGGCTCACTGTTCGCCTCATGCAGCGACGACATGGACCTTGTCATACCACATGCCACAAACATCACCTTCTCAGGACTTGAGATTAACGAGCGTTTCTCACATGTCATCCCCGAAGGAGGGTTTACCGTGGCGGGAATGAAATTCAACACCGTGAAGACGGGAAACCAACTGGCGGCTGGCTTTTGTTACAGCAACCGCTCCAACCGCTCGTTTGTATGGAACAACGACGAGCAGTCTATGGACTCACTGCGCTACAGCGTATGGTCGTCGAAACCCAACACCACCGGCACTTATCTCGTCTGCCACGCCGTCGGTCAGGACGCTTACTTCACTCTCGAAACTCCCAAAAAGCTCGACTACGTGCTCGTGGCTCACAGCACATGGTCGTATCTCGCCACCTACTACGGCGACTCCTACGGCACACCGGAATATCCCATGGCCAACCCCAACGTGCCAAGCAAACCGAAGGGAGTGTGGTACTCCTACGTGGAAGGAGGAGTGAAATATTTCAAGGCGGGCGACTACTTCTCTGTCACGGCAACTGGATTCCTCGGCGGACAGCAAACCGGTGCCGTCACCTTCGACCTCGTCTGCATGAGAGGCCATAACACCGAAAACCCGTCGTGGAACTACTTCGTCACCGACTGGCGCAAGATGGAGCTCTCGGCTCTCGGCACTGTTGACAAAGTGGTATTCACACTCGACTCATCCGACAAGGACGACAACGGCCGCATGCGTACTCCGGCCTGGTTCTGTCTCGACGGATTCCAATTTGCGGAATGATAATCTCACACCATGAAAATCACAACTTTTTCATTAACCTGTTTGGTGGCACTTCCCTCGCAGCGGGGAGTGCCACCCGTTTTGTAGATTGAATTCTTTTGCAAACGAGAGCAGAGCTAAGCTCGCTTGAGCTATGCCGAGTGCAGCTAAAGAATCGACGAAGTCAAAGTTGAATTCTTTTTGGACTTTTATTGTGTATTGTCTTTATTTTTCATAAAATCTCACGCTCAGAAAAGAAAATTTATTCTCTTTTCCTTTGCTAAATCGATTTTTTTTACTACCTTTGTCCCTGAAAACTATCAAAGAAGAACGAAAAAACAATGGAATCCAAACATTATACAGAGGATGTCTTGCTACAGGCCTTAGCTTGCATTTGCTCACCATTCACAAAGACAAACATCCTGACTTTGTCGGGGAAAGTGGGCGAGAAGTTGAAAAGCTCGAAAAACTTCATCGAGAAATACACCGAAAAAGGTGTCATCATTGAACTGCAAAGAGCTTTCAGTGTCAGCGAGTACGTTGTTGCGCCACAGGAGTGGGAGCACGTCATACGTGCCATCGATCCCGAACACATCAAGCCCCTCACCGACATAGTAAGAAGTGAGATATGCCATTCTATACCCGACTTCGCCCTTGCAGCCTATCTCTTCATGCACGGAAAAGACTACACGGAGCCTATGGAGGAAGTAAACGATTTTTTCTTCATCGATAGAATCACACCTTGGCTCCATGGCGTCATAGACAGCATGGCGAAGGAGGAAGGCAACCTTACGTTTCTGAAAGGACTTGCAATCGATTACCTGCAAAACTTGCTCAACCGATATATTGACAAATTGTTATCACTGGACTTCAGCGACCACGACCTGGAAATAAGTAAAATGCTGTTCTTGGAAAACGACCATATAGGAATCGAGGTCAAGAATGGTATCGGCGTGTGTGAAATATTCTGCAACGACTTCGTGAAACACGCAGACATTGACAAGGCGTCAAAGAGCCTGAACGACGCCAACGGCTTTTCAGTTTGCTTCAAGGCGTTTATGCTTATGCAGCAGGGCGATTACGACAAGGCACTAAAGCTGTTCTCCGACAAGCTGAAAAGCGAAGGACAGCTGGAATTCGACAACTACATCGTGAACTTCTACTACGGTGTGGCACTCGCCAACGCCACCACCTCTACCGCCCAGACGAAAATAAAAAAGCTGTTTCAGGACTACGACTTCGGCTACGGCAACACGGCACCCATGAAACTGCTGCTGCTCATAGCAAAGGGACAAAAAGACAGTATCGACATAAATTTTTACCTTTCTTCCACCAAAGACACCATAGCCAAGGCACTTATCATACTCATTGCCAAACACTACTGCATTCCCATGCGCGAATACTACGACGCCACGCTCAGCCAAGTGGACGAAAAGGGAATAAGACTGCTGCAGATGGAAATGTCGGGCGACTTCGACAGATACAAGGACATTAAGACAGGTAACCTCAAACCTACACTGCCGGTATACGTGGAAAGGGAGAAATGGGACATAAAACTAGACGAACTCTTAGTGCTCAACGGCGGCAAGGGCACGACAAAGAAAGCGTCGGCAAAGGGCGAAAGCCTCACGAGAATCGTTTACGAGGTGAACCCCTCGACATTATACATCCAGCCGAAGCTGCAGAAAAGCAAGGACGGAACAAACTGGACTTCAGGACGAAACATTGCACTCGACAAATTGCAAAAGGGAACGGCAGAAGGCATGACCGACATTGACCGTGTGGTGGGCTCGTGCGTGTCGGCATTCTCCGACGGATGGTATGGAGGAGTGTACTACGAACTTGCTGGCGTAAAGGCCATGGCAGCCCTCGTGGGACACCCTTACGTGTTCAACAGCAATACGGGAATACGCATGGAGGTGGTGGAAGACAAGCCACAGCTCACCGTGAAACTGCAAAAAGGAGAGTATGTGATTAGCTCAAACATAAATACAAAAGCCATCGTGGGCAGGCATTATGTCACCACGGAAGGCAACGAGTTCAGGGTAATTAAGGTGAGCGCCAACGCGAAAAAAACCATCGACGCGCTGGAAGACCTGAGAATACCCGAAACGGCAAAAGACCGCCTCACACAACTACTTAAGCTGCTCAGCGGCGACATGGTGGTGATGGGCGACCTGCTGAAAAACAGCGTAGACATTGCCTCCCGACAGGCCCACGCCGAGACCATCGTACGTCTGCAACCATTGGGCGACACCATCAACTGCCAGCTCGTGGTGAGACCGTTCGGAAAGGTGCCGCCGATATGCAAGCCGGGAAAGGGGATGCAGACCATTACCACCACCATCGACAACAAGCAGGTGCAGACAAAGAGAAACCTGAAAAAGGAAATGGAAAACTTCGACCGGATACTCGAGCTGATGGTGGACTTCGAGGAATACTCTTACGAGGACAACCAGTGGACCCTCGCTCCCGAAGACTGCCTCCTGCTGCTCGAAAGACTTCAGGAGAAAAAAGACATCGCAAAGGTGGAATGGCCTGAGGGCGAGACTCTGAAAGTGGCGAGAACAGTGCTTACGCCAAGGGACTTCAACGTAAGAATCAGCAGTGCCGCAAGCTGGTTTGAACTTTCAGGCGACATAGAGATAAGTGCCGACAGGAAAATGAAAATTGCCGAACTCGTGGAGAAAGCCGCACAGTCGAAAGGCAACTTCATACAACTCTCCGACAACGAATACGTAAGGCTCACGGCAGAGCTGCGCCGGCACATCGACCTCCTCGGACGCATCGCATCCGTGGCAAGGGGAAAGATGAAAGTGTCGCAGTTCAACGCTCCCATGATCGAAGACCTCGCAGAAAGCGGTATCAACATCAACACCGACATGGCATACCGCAACCTGCTTGAAAGGATTAAAAATTCGGGCAACGAGGACATAAAAATACCGAAGACTATCAACGCCGACCTCAGAAGCTATCAGAAAGAGGGATTCCTCTGGATGGCGAGACTCGCATCGTGGGGAGCAGGAGCACTGCTTGCCGACGACATGGGACTCGGAAAGACACTTCAGGCCATCACTCTCATGCTCAGCCGGGCACAGGAAGGACCGCAACTCGTGGTGATGCCAACCTCGGTGGTGATGAACTGGCACGACGAGCTGGCACGCTTCGCCCCTTCGCTTTGCGTGAAAATACTTAATGTAGCGGCAGACAACCGCAACACCGTCATTGGCGAGGCAAAGGCATTCGACATCGTGATCACCACCTACGGACTGCTCTCAAACGAAGAGACACTGCTCACATCGCGAACATGGACCACCATAGTGCTCGACGAGGCGCACACCATAAAAAACCGCGAGACGAAGATGTCGCAGTCGGCAATGAAGCTAAAGGCCGACTTCCGCCTCCTGCTCACCGGCACCCCGCTACAAAACCACGTGAGCGAGATGTGGAACCTCATGCAGTTTGCCAATCCCGGACTGTTAGGTGCCTTCCCCGACTTCACCTCCCGCTTCCTCCTGCCCATAGAGCGCGACCACGACAAGGAGAGCCAGCGCCAACTGAAGCGCATCATCACACCTTTTATATTCAGGCGCACAAAGAGCGAAGTGCTCAACGAACTGCCAGAGAAGACCGAGATAACGCTGAAGGTGGACCTCAGTCCAGACGAGTGGGCTTTCTACGACAATATACGTCAAAAGGCCTTGGCGGAAATGGAAGACAATGCCGCCACTGCCATGCAGGCTCTTGCCGAAATCACCAGGCTCCGCCAGGCGGCATGCAACGTGCGCCTTGTGGAATCCTCGCTCAACATCGCGTCGTCTAAGCTCGAGAGCTTCATGCAGCTCGTCGACGAGTTGCACACCAACCATCACCGAGCATTGGTGTTCAGTCAGTTCACCTCCCATCTTGCCCTTGTGCGCGAACGTCTCGACCGCGAAGGCGTGAGCTATCTCTACCTCGACGGCTCAACCACGGCGAAGGAGCGCCTGCGTCTCGTTGAGCAGTTCCAACACGGCGACATGCCCCTGTTTCTCATAAGTCTCAAGGCGGGCGGATTAGGTCTCAACCTCACTGCGGCCGACTACGTGGTTCACCTCGACCCGTGGTGGAATCCCGCCATAGAGGACCAGGCGAGCGACCGCGCCTACCGCATAGGCCAGCACAAGCCAGTCACCGTCTACCGTCTCATAGCCACCGGTACCATAGAAGAAAAAATCATCACTCTCCACCAAACCAAGAAGAACATGGCCGACGCCCTGCTCGAAGGCGGCAACATAAGCGCAAGCATGAGCCGCGAAGAGATGATAGAACTGATGAAGAGTTAAAATAATATAATAGGGAGGGAGTTGTTATGCCGAATAGCATTTAATTTTGTAATTTTGTTGGCAAATTGAAAAGTGAAATGTTCAAGGAGAGAGAAAACGAAAAGAAATTTGAGAAGATTTATGGCGACCATTACAGTCGCCTATACTATTTTGCGCTCTCCTTGCTGACTGACGAAGACGATTGCCGTGACATAATCGACGACATCTTTCTCAACGTATGGAAAAATATTGAAAACATTGAAACTGAAAGCGTTGGAACTTATCTCATGTCGGCTGTTCACAACAGGGTGATCGACAGAATGAGAAGGGACAAGCTCCATAGGCAATACAGCGAGGAATATATACGACAGGCAACCATTTTCTATTCCGACTACTCAGTGGAACTGGAAAAAGACAGGCTCGTGGAACAAATGCTCAACAGCCTGAAACCGCCAAAAGACGAGATCCTCCGCCTATGCTACTTCGAAAGAAAACGATATGCCGACGTGGCGGAAATGATGGGCATCAGCCCTAACACTGTTAAAAAGCTTTGTACTTTTCCATGCAAAAAATTAAAAAATATGCACAATTCCAGCGACTCAACATGGGACGAGAGCCTCTTCCGCCACAACTACGATGCCTATGTCAAACTTAAGGACATTGAAGCCTACGCAAGTGAGCATATTCCATTGGCAATGGTGCATTTGGGGTCTTTTCGATGATAGTCGGAATATATGGATAATGATGCCGCAAACACTTGCCAACTGAATGCCGCAAACACTTGCCAACTGAATGCCGCAATCACTTGCCAACTGAATAGGGCAATCAGTTGTCAACTGAATAGGGCAATCAGTTGTCAACTGAATAGAGCAAGCAGTCAGGAACTGAATACCCTATCCAGTTTACGGCTCTCCGAGGCGAGCTGTCAGGGAAATACAATAATGCTAAATCGCGTCTTTTCATATTCTATGGGGAGTTATGATGGGGAATTATGAATTTTGCCGAATTCATTTCTCCCGTGACAGTTGTGACAGGTGTGACAGGTGTGACAGATGCTATTACAATAGTTATTGAATTATTAATTAAAGCCCTACTATATAGTAACCCTTTAATTCAATTTACGCGAAAGTATATAATATATCTGTCACAACCGTCACATCTGTCACACATGCCTGTCAGAACGGCATGGCTTCGTGGGTCGAATGGGCACAGAAGATGATTTCCGTCTATGACACACTTTCTCAGGAACTAAAAGATGCTTATGCATGCCTTCTGGACTACAAAGAACTTATTGAAGAGTTGGCTGTAGCCATAGATGCTGTAAAGCATGTCGAAGAGAAGTGTAACAATGCAAACAGCCGTAGAGCGGCACTTGGTATTGACATATTGGACTATCCATTGAATCGAATTTTGGAATATTCAAGATGAAAATGTCACCGAACAAGCTGTACGGCATAACACCTTTCGTTTTGTTTCTGCCGTTATACGCTAAATTCAAGAACGAGAATGCTGCTAAAACATATAATTTCAAAGAGCGCTTAGTTAGGGTCAAACTTAAGGACATTGATGCCTACGCAAGTGAGCATATTTCCCTTTATTGACAACAAATTAAATGTTTGACAAACTATTTTTCCCGTTTTGTCTTCTCCGTAATGAGATTTTTTTGTATTTTTGCAGCAGTTTTCGTAACATCATTATTCTTAAGAATATGCTTTTAAATAGATTCTTTATTATTTGTTGCCTTATCCTCTTCTTGCTCGGGTGGGGGAGTGTAAGTCTTACAGCTGAGTCCTGGAGTTGTCCGACGGAAAAGCCAAGTGGCTTTTGCCGGATGTCTTCGGCATTCAGTCTATCTCTTGTTTTATTTCTAAATGCCTTTTTCCTGCTCATTCATGCGCAGGGAAGCCTATGCTGTGGATTTCTAAATTAAAATACTAAGATAATATGAAACAGATTCTTTTATTCCCCATGATTGCCATTGCCCTGCTCATGGCGTCATGTACAGTGAGTGACAACCCGTCTGACACACCCATAACCCCGCCTGAAAAGGAACAGGCCGAATATACCCTGCTGTTCTACGGCATGGGAGGCGGCAGCAATTCCGGCAGCAGTGCGCTCGACCGCAACATCGTGGCACGCAACATCTACGACATGGTCGAGGCCTACGGCGACTTTGCCGACAAGGGCAATGTTGTGATAAGCTACAAGTTCTCGCCGGCTTTTGCCGACTCCGTCTATTCGCAATATACTCTTGCCGGCACGCCTGTCGAGGCGGGACAGAAGTCGTTTGCCGACTACAAGGGCCAAACCTACCGCTTCGCCCTCGAGAAGGGAAAGAACATTATAGAGTCGTTTGCCGACGACAAGGTCTATGGCCCAAAAGAGAGCGACTACGCCAACCCCGACTCGCTCACCAACTTCATCAACTGGGCCGTGAAGGAATACCCCGCCAAGAAGTACATCCTCGTACTTTCTGACCACGGCGGCGGCTACATGCCACATTACGACCTCCAGTACAACAAGACGCGCGACATCATGAACGAGGCTACCCACGGAACGTCGTTCAGCGTACATTCGCTGAAGTATGCCCTGCAGAGGGCCAACGTCCACTTCGACGCCCTCTACTTCGACGCCTGCCTTATGAACTCGTTGGAGTATCTCTATGAACTGAAGAACCAGACCGACTACTTCATCGCCTCCACCTTCTTCGTTCCCGACGTTGGCGGCGACTATCAGGCACTGTTGGAGCTGCTTGGCTCGAACGACAACCTCGAGAGTGCGCTGAGCCAATATCCCGACCGCCTCGTAAAGTTCTGGGACTACTACTCCGGCGGTAATTACTACGACCTTACCGTAACCCGCAGCAGCATGCTCGACGCTTACGGCAGCGTGCTGAAGGAGTTTACCAGCAGCCTCTGCGACATCTACCAGAATGGCACAGAGAATCAAAAGTACATAATCGACTACGTTACCCGCAACTGGACCTTCAGGGTAAATAACAGCACTTCAGGCTACCTGTTAAAGAACTATGTCGATGACATCGTGTCAATATTGGAAGATTCTTTCCCGCAAGACTTGTATTATCGTTACCAGTCGGCCCACGACAACACCATCGTCAGCACAGCCACAAGTCCATACTTCACACGCCATGACTTCGCCATCGACCACAGCGTATTGATGGGTGCCGACGGCGGATATTCGAAGGTTTATTGGGACATCAACGAGGATTTGTTGAGGCTTGAGCCGTGGTTTCTCCGCATATATGAAAAGGATGGCAACTATTCGTCTTATTACGACTTTGAGGAGTCTGACTTAATGGAGTCGGAAGACGTATATGACATAAGCGATTATTTGGCAGCCCACCAGGACGATGCCTTCAGAGGCTCATGGCCGTCAACATTCGCCGACACCTACTGCACCTTGGAGTTCAGCAAAGTGACCGGTTGGGACCGCTGGCTGCTCACCTGTCAGGTTCATCCGTTCTCTCTGAGCCCCGCCGACTCCGAGCTTGACATCTTCGGCGAATATGGTGATGGCGATGAAGAGGAAGAGGGCGAGGAAGGTGTAGAGGCCAAGCTGAAGGCAATGCACAACTACCGCTTCAGCCTGAACAACGTGAAGCCTTTGCCTGAGAAGAAAAATTGGATTC
>CALZAP010000001.1 GCA_945614335.1 uncultured Prevotella sp. | reverse complement strand
GGAAAGAAGACCTACAGCGGCACATGGAGCATAGAAAACAAGCAACTCAAACTCATGCACACCCTTCGCACCACAAAGCTGACAACACAAATCGAGGGCTCGACCCTGATGTTTGTGACCGACGCCAGCAAGCTGCTGTCACTTTTGAAGACACTTGGCAGCAACTCTACAAACTCAACGATCTCGACTGTCACTTCTCTCATGAAGAAAGTAAACGGCATGCAATGTGGCATAGCATTGGTAAAGAAATAGTTAAATAACATTAACTTTTAGAAGAAACATCCTTACCCATTCTTAAAATTTATATTTTCTTCGTACCTTTGCACCCGCTGTCACGAGTTGGCAGCATTAATTCAAACTTACAATATAATATTTTAAACAAAAAATGGCAACAAAAATCAGATTACAGCGCGGCGGCCGTAAAGGCTATGCTTTCTACAGCATCGTTATCGCCGACGCACGTGCACCACGTGATGGTAGATTTACTGAGAAAATTGGTACTTACAACCCTAACACCAATCCAGCCACAGTAGATTTGAATTTCGACCGTGCCCTTTATTGGGTAGAGTGCGGAGCTCAGCCCACTGACACCGTACGCAACATCCTCGGACATGAGGGCGTTTACCTGATGAAGCACCTCCACGGAGGCGTTAAGAAGGGCGCATTTGACGAAGCTACAGCACAGAAGCGTTTCGACGCCTGGAAGGCTGACAAGCAGAAGGGTCTTGACGCTGTTCGCGAGAGCGAGGCCAAGGCTAAGAAGGAAGCTATCGCCAAGGAGCTTGAGGCAGAGAAGAAGATCAATGCCGAAATCGCTAAGAAAGTAGCTGAGAAGAAGGCTGCCGCTGAAGCTGCAAAGGCTGAGGCTGCCGCTGCAGAGGCTGCTACCGAGGAAGCTCCCGCAGAAGCATAACCATTAGGTTTTCGGAAAAACAAAAAAAAATACAGAAGCGACTCTCGCTTCTGTATTTTTTTATTTGGGGAGTTAAGGAGTTAAGGAGTTTTGTTGCGTCGCGACGTAACAATTGTTGTGACGTGAGATTCACATTCAAAAGAGGTTGCTCGCCGCCTCTAAAAGCTTGTTTCTTAATGCCACGGGGAAGTGCGGATGTGCATCGAGGAATTGTTCCACTGCCTGCCTTACCTTTGGGCTGCGCTGTGACACAAGCAGGGCATTCAGCCAATTGGCGGGGAAGAAGATGCCGCCGGTTTCGCGTATCTCCTCCACGAGTTCAAGCGCCGGCATTACATATTTTGCGTTCTTCGGCATTCTGGTCTCGTCGGTCAAGAGTTTCAGCAGTTGGCAAGTCCAAGGCTCGATGCGGCGGTTTGACACATCACGAAGTCCATAGAACAGGCTGTCTTGAACCATAAGGTCGGGATTGCAGCCGCGGCTCACGAAGTCGTACTCTCGCCTTAGGTCTTCGCTTTTCAGCCGTTGGCCCTGCCTGTCTACAATGACATCATGCTTTTCAGGCATCATCAACGCTAACCGATATGACATTGCCATATAGTCGCGTGCATTAAGCAAGGTGTCCGCCTCCGAATTCCACACCTCATACATCTGGGCTATGGTATTGGGCGACATGGCCACAGCCGACAGCAGTCGGGCCAATGACTGATGCAATGCCACCTTGCCGGTGGAGTTGCAAAGTGAAAGCAGATAAGCCTCGCTCTCTTCCCTATCCCGCGAATTCATGTCGCGAAGCAACTTGTAGAGATAACTGCACGCCAACGACGATATGAGCTGGTTGTCGTCGTCGATGGCAAGTCGCCAAGGTGTCATGCCGTTCTCATAAAGGGTCATCAGCACCGCAATCCTTCCTGTGTCGGAAAGCCTTCGGTATATGCTTTCCATCTTTTTGGCGTCTGGCTGTGCCACAACAAACTTGCCATAGCCATATCCGTCGAGGTTTGGCAGTATGAGCCAAGGCTCTTCCTTACAGTTTATCTCGTGACATTGCTGCAGGAGCTCAACGGTCAGAGTGTCAATATCCAACGGACAAGAGTCAGACTTGGGTTGGCTTACGACTCCTATTTTCAACGTCTGCGGCCATACAAGTCCACGCCCCCAGGGGTCGGTCTGTGAAACGACGATTTTGTTGTTCTCATATCTTACATTAATGTATGGCATGCCTTTTTCCTTCACCCACACGTGGCTGAACAATTTCACCTGTGCCGAAGGATTGGCACGATGAAGTATGTCCACGAGTTCGTCCCAAGTGGCATTGAGATAGGCGAAAGTGCGCAAATACTCCCTAATGCCTTTCTTGAAGTCTTCCTTGCCGATGAGCTGTTCCATCTTCCGCATCATCACCGGTGCCTTGTCGTAGATGATATTGCCGTAGAGAAGGCCGGCGGAATTCAGGTTGTCGAGGGGTTGCTGAATGGGATGGGTGCCTTGTGTGCGGTCGGTCGAGAGGGCAGCCGACTGATACATCTTCAAGAAGCTGATGTCCTGGTTGATATGGGGATATTTCTCCTTACACATCTTTGCCGCGAAGAAGTTGGCAAACACCTCTTTTGTCCACACGTCGTCAAACCATCTCATGGTCACCATATCCCCAAACCAGAGGTGGGCCGTCTCATGGGCCAGCAGTTCGAAACGTTTCAGTTCCTCTTCCTGTGTCGGTTCGTTACCGAGAAACATAGTGCGGTCGAGATACTGTATGGCACCGGGGTGCTCCATGCCTCCAAACTGATAGCCTGGGATTATAGCAAGGTCGTATTTCGGGAATGGCATTTTCATTCCTGTATATTCTTCAAGCCAACGCACGGCAAAAGCCACATGGCTGAAAATCGTATCGAGCTGTGCCACCTTTTTTTCATCGGTTTCGCGGTAAAGTGCCGTCATTGACAAGCCGTCGCGCTCGGCTGTGGCCTTGCGGAAAGCACCCGCAGTGAACGAAAACAGATAAGTGGGAATAGGAGGCGTGGTGTCAAACTTCATGGTCTTCACCCTACCCTCCACCGTTTCCTCTTTGGACTTTCCCGTGGATATGGCAGTCCATGTGTCGGGCATTTTCAGCGTCAAAGAGTATTTCGCCTTGAGGTCTGGCTGGTCAAAGCAGGGAAACATGCTGCGGGCATGGTCTGGCACGAATAATGTGTATAGATAGTCAGCATTCCGGTTAAGGTAACTGTCTGCCGCAACAAACGACAGCCTCACTTCATTCCGTCCGCGGCGCAACCATTTTCCCGGAATCACGATATGCTCATTTGCGAACGACACCTTCCTTTGGCTACCGTTTACCAATCCCTCGTTCTTCAGTTGTTTTCCGCAGAAGTCGAGCACAAGGTCGGAGTCATCGTTTTTCTCAAAGCAAACAGAGACTTCACCATGAATGTCTTTTTGGATGTCGTCGACAATGGTGATGTCTATAGAATATTCCACATTGGAGATGACGTTGGCCCTGGTTTCCGCCAACCTCTTGCTTACTCCTGCATCAAGCACATTTGCCATAAGACAAGACGGAAAAAGAGCCAATAATAAAGAGGCGAGAACCCTCACCCCGAAACAATATTTCATAACAAACGTTTCTTCTTTCGTTTAAACAGCGTGCCGTATCGGCGATAGAGCTTTGTAATCACCAAAACCATATCGAAAGCCATGATTCCCTTGCTGATAATACCCGACACCATCTCCCCCTTGTCGTTGGTAGGCTTCACGGTTGTCAGTTCGCGCCAAAGTCCAGAGACCTTCTCGCGACTTTGGGTGAGAGAGGCCTGAAGCTCGTCTTTTCTTAGCTGAATATCTTCCAGGTTGCGAACAATAGTAGTTTTTGTCATGGCTTTCAACTTAATAGAATATTTGCGAAACATCTCACCAACGGACGCTCGATGAGAGGTTTACGGAAAAATATAATAATGAAGAGCAGCAACAGATATACGCCGCCCATAATTGCAAATGCCTCAGCCGTGCCCATAAACGGAGCCATCCAGTATACAGCGGCAAACGATGCATACAGCATAATGGCAAGAGCAAAGAGAAAACTTACAACAAACAGCGAGGCAGCCGTCAAAAGGCGTACGGCCTTGTCGACCACATCGAGCTTCAGATAGTCTTTCTCAAGCTCGATGTAGTCTTTCAGAGCCTCTACCAGTTGGGCAATAGTCTCGATGTTCTTATCGTTTGAAAACATTGCCATAAGCTACTTACTCAGCTGGCGTTACTTCTTGAATGTCGTCTACCAAGTCGTCAACGTCCTTGCGCGAGAGCTTTACATTGTGCTTACGGAGGAAGTCGTCGACAGTTTCAGAAATCTTTGAGCGGGTATCCTTACCCTTCTCCGGTGCCACGAGCAGTCCGATAACGGCTCCGGCAATTGCGCCTCCGAGGAAAGCGCCTACATAACCTAAACTTTTCATGATAAATAACCTTTAAATTGTTTGATACTATTTTTTACCTCTAAAGTTGTGGCAAATATAGGCATTTTTATCGAAACAGCAATAGTTTTTCGCGTGATTTTTTGTTAAATTCATTTGTTTTTCCTGATTTAACAAACTTTATGCAGCATTTATGCTCGTATTTCACGAATTATTAGTAATTTCGCAAGGTCATACGACAAATTCACAGAAATAAAGTATTAATTCAATAACAATAAACAGAAATATGAAAAAGTATTTTGTAGTGTGCGCGACTATTTGCGCAGCGTTGGCAATGACAGGTTGTAAATCCAGCGAGAGCGCTTATAAGAAGGCTTACGAGAAAGCTAAGGCACAGGAGACACAACCCGTGGAAACACAACAGGCACCAGTGAACGTAGTGGCACCAGTGGAGACAAAGACAGTTTCTGAGACACGCGTGGTTGACAACCTGGACAACGTGCAGGTTCGTCAGGAGAACTACTCGCTCGTCAGCGGTTCAGGACTCAAGAATTTCAGCGTTGTGGTTGGTTCATTCTCTGTCCTGGCCAATGCAGAGGGCCTTCAGGCTCAGCTGAAAGACAGGGGCTACGACGCACAGATAGTAAAGAACGAGAGCAGAAACATGTACCGTGTTGTTGCAGCTACATTCGACAGCAAGTCTGAGGCAACAGCAAGCCGCAACGATTTCAGGGCTAAATATCCAGACGCCTGGTTGCTCGCAAAATAAAGCATAATGGCAAGAATACTTTCTGTCGACTACGGAAAGAAAAGATGTGGACTGGCGGTCACCGATCCCCTGAAAATCATACCAGGGGGATTGGCGACCGTCCCTACGTCTGAACTCATCGCTTTCCTGAAGGACTACACCTCGCGCGAAGAGGTGGAACTGTTTGTTGTGGGGGAGCCTATGCAACCCAACGGCAAGCCAAGCGAAAACCTGCCACGCGTAAAGGCATTTGTAGAAAAGCTGAAGAAAGTGCTGCCGCACATACCCGTGGAATTCTATGACGAGAGATTCACATCCGTATTGGCACATAAGGCCATGCTCGATGGAGGACTGAAAAAGAAAGCAAGACAGGACAAGGCTCTCGTCGACGAAATAAGCGCCACCATCATCCTTCAGGACTATATGAATTCAAAAATCAAATTTCAACATTAAAAAATGATTTTACCTATTTATACTTACGGCCAGCCCGTGCTTAGGAAAGAGGCTCAAGACATCACTGCCGACTATCCTGACCTCAAGCAACTCATTAGCGACATGTTTGAAACACTCACCCAAGCCGACGGCGTCGGACTTGCGGCTCCACAGATAGGCAAGGACATACGCCTTGTGGTCATAGACCTCGACGTGCTGAAAGACGACATGCCGGAATACGACGGATTCAGAAAAGCATATATCAATCCATACATTGTTGAATACGACGACACTGAAACAGACTCACAGGAAGAGGGATGCCTCTCGCTGCCGGCCATACACGAAAAGGTGACACGACCGAAACGCATACGTGTGGAATATCTCGACACTGACTTCCAGCCACACGACGAGTGGGTTGACGGATTCCTCGCACGATGCATGCAGCATGAGTTTGACCACCTCGACGGAAAAATGTTTGTCGACCGCATCTCGCCCCTGCGCAAACAGCTGATAAAAAACAAGCTCAAGGCCCTGCTACAGGGACGCTTCCGCTGCGGCTACAAAACAAAACTTCTACCCAGAAAATAATTCTCATCTTTATTGGGGGGAGTTAAGGAGTTAAGGAGTTAAGGAGTTAAGGAGTTAAGACAAAACTTGAAAAACTATTTTGAAATGTTGTACAGAAAGACAGTATTCATCTTATCGGCACTGTTGTGCTCACTCACGACAATGGCACAATACAATATCGACCGACTACTCATCATAGGCCGTAATGCCCTCTATTTTGAAGACTATGTTCTTTCTATACAATATTTCAACCAGGCCATCACCGCCAAACCATATCTTTACGAGCCGTGGTTCTATAGAGCTGTGGCAAAATATAACCTCGACGACTTCACTGGAGCCGAGGCCGACTGCTCACAGGCCATATCCATCAATCCTTTCATCACCAACATCTACGAATTGCGTGGACTTGCGCGCATACAGCAACAGAAATTCTCAGAAGCCATCACCGACTACGACCGGGCACTGAAATACGACCCCGAAAACCAGTCGCTATGGCACAACCGTACACTATGCCGCATTCAGAACAAAGACTACGACCACGCTCTCAACGACCTCGACACCATCCTTACACGCTGGAAACGCTACGCAAGGGGATATGCCATGCAGGCTGAAGTGTATATACACAAGAAAGACACTACCAAGGCCATGGAATCGCTAAACAAAAGTGTGGACATCGACCCTTATGAAAGCGGAACATGGCAGGCTCTGGCATCCATCAACCTTTCACGGAAAAAATGGAAAGACGCTGAGAAACAACTCGACAGAGCCATTCACCTGCAACCAAAAAACGTGGCAAGCTACCTTAACAGGGCACTGGCTCGAGTAAACCAAAACAACCTCCGAGGCACCATGGCAGACTATGACATGGCACTCGACATAGACCCGAACAACTTCCTCGGACACTACAACCGAGGACTGCTCCGCGCACAAGTGGGTGACGATAACCGAGCCATCACCGACTTCGACTTCGTGCTAAACCTTGAACCCGACAACCTCATGGCACTATACAACCGGGCACTGCTTCTTGACAAGACTGGCAACCTGCGCGGTGCCATACGCGACTACTCAAAAGTAATAGAACAGTTTCCCAACTTCTGGACAGGACTGCAAAGCCGCGCCAGCTGCTACCGCCGACTCGGCATGACCAAACAGGCGGAGGCCGACGAATTCCGTGTATACAAGGCACGGCTCTACAAGTCGCTCTACGGCATACAACCACGACTGAACAAGAAACAACTGAGAAAACGCAGCGACCAGGACCTGGAGAAATACAACCAACTCGTGGTGGAAGACGAACAGGAAATGGAACACGAGTACAAGAACGAATATCGTGGACGAGTACAGAACCGACGCACCGACCTTGAGGAAATACCAATGTACGAGATGTCGTATGAAAGAAAGAAAAGTGAGGTCGAGAGCTACTTGCCATACGACAGGCTCGTGGACGCTTTCAACAGTGCTACGCCAGAAGGCAAGCCGTTGTATATCAGCTGTACAACACCTATTCTCGACGAGCGCGCCACCCGCACATATTTCGACCTCATTGCCTCTCTGTCAGCCCAGCTCACCTTGACTACCGACGAGCGCAAGGCTGCCCCCATACTCCTCAGAAGGGCTGTAGCCTATACTGTTGTGCAAAACTTCCAAGACGCCATTGAAGACCTCACCTCATACCTTGCCGTCGACAGCATCTCTCCCCTGCCCTATTGGCAACGGGCTGCATGCCGCATGAAGCAGATCAGCATCATGATGCTCTCCGACGGCAACAAGAGCGAGGCGGTGGACATGAAACTCGTGACCGTGATAGACGATCTCGACAAGGCAATAAGCCTCAACCCCGACTGTGCCTTTATATACTATAACCGTGGCAATGCCCATTCCCACCGAGGCGACTTCGACAAGGCCATCGCCGACTACGACAAGGCCATCACCCTCGACCCCAACCTCGCCGAAGCATATTACAACCGAGGCCTCGCGCAAATACGCAAGAAGGAAACAGACAAAGCCATCGCCGACCTCAGCAAGGCCGGAGAACTTGGCCTGTATAAGGCGTATGGAATAATAAAGAAGTATACGAAGAAGTAGAATAAGGAGTTAAGGAGTTAAGGAGTTAAGGAGTTAAGACAAATGCTTGGGCCTTAGAACTATGCGCTCAAAACATACGTCTTAACTCCTTAACTCCTGAAAAAAGCGATAACTCCTGATTTAGAAATTATACGAGAATCCGAGGGAGCAATACTCCTTAAACTGCCAATATCCCATATCCTCATCACGCGCTCTGGAATCGTCGAAACGCGGATAAACAAAGATGTTTGAACTTATGAACTTGCTTACCTGAAGCGTAAGCGTGTTTTCCCATTCCACCTCCGCACGCTTGTAGGTAGTATAAGCGTAAAGTCTTGTTTTCCAAGATACTACATCAGAGAATTTCCACGTCAGATTTGAAGTAAGCTGAGAACCGAAGTCTTCCTTGGTATGATGCCCTCCGCTTATGCCGTTGCTTGCCGTCAAGGCATCACGACCCACATAGCGGAAATTGAACGACAAGGGCGAGAGGTTGACATTACCCGTCAGCCGCTTGCTGAATGCCTCTACGGTATAGTCCATACCAAGACCGAGGTTAACGTTCAGCGGCGACATAAAGTCGGAATAAACTTTGTGGTCGTTGCTCTTCAGGCCTTGCGTAAACTGAGTATACGCAAGCAACTGTAGCGTATAGTACCAACGTTTCGTGGCCTGGATACCGAATTTTCCTGTATATCGGATAAGGTCGTTGTTGGTCTTGAACTTATGCAAGGTGTCGGCCTTAGATGTCTGGAAGCCCAATTTGAGTTCAAGCATGTTATCAAACTTTATGCCGCTCTTGTTGTTGTAGTTGGCCTTCAGTGTCAGCGCCCCCACCATGGAGTAGTTGCTCTCGCCTCCCTTATACCAGTTGTCCGACACATAGTTCTGTAGAAACTGCAAGAAGCCATCGCCGCCGAATTTCCAGAAGTTCGGCTTCCTTACCACCACATCCACCGGTATGTCATCAACATGGTCTGGCTTCGGTGCCACATGTGCCGAAAGGTCCACCTTCGGTTTCACCGGCTTGTCGAAGTCTTCCCTTATGCCTCCCGCCTTCTTTAGTTCACGCTCTGTGAATACCACGAGGTCGGGGCGGTTAAGGTATGCTGCCATCAACGCCTCGTCTATCTCGGTGTCAAGTTTGTCGCCACTGTTGTTTTCGCCAAAAATGGAAAGCTGGTTCATGGCAGTGCCGTAATAGAATGTCAACGGCGAGAAAAGGCGGAAATATTTCTCGTTCACATCCCCACTGCTCTTGAACGAGGCAGAGTCCAACCTCGCCTTTGCATAAACGAGCGAGTCCATATAAGCCTTTACCACAGGATTCTCCTCCTGTTTCTGAATCCTTACACGCTGGGCACTTGATAATGTCGCCACCATCATGAAGGCGAGAATGAAAATATGTCTTGAAACCATCTGCTAATAATTGAGTTTTGGGTGCAAAGTTATAAAAAATATCCCATATAAAGCCTTTTTATTGAAATTTTAACAAGTAATCGAGATAATATTCACTTTACCTTATTATAATAAAAAAAAAATGTGTAACTTTGCGCCTTGATAACGTCAAAAGACATATAACCAATAAAAAAATAAAACAATGACAGACACTAAGTACATCTTCGTAACAGGCGGTGTGGTATCATCGCTCGGTAAAGGCATCATCTCTTCCTCTATAGGAAAGCTGCTGCAGGCAAGGGGGTACAACATCACCATCCAAAAGTTTGACCCTTACATCAACATCGACCCGGGAACACTCAATCCATACGAACACGGAGAGTGTTATGTGACAGTCGACGGAATGGAAACTGACCTCGACCTCGGACATTACGAACGATTCACCGGCATACAAACCACAAGGGCGAACTCGCTCACAACCGGAAGAATATACAAGGCTGTCATTGACAAGGAACGACGCGGCGACTATCTCGGAAAGACCATACAAGTGGTGCCTCACATCACAAACGAGATAAAGCGCAACGTGAAACTACTCGGCGAGAAAAACCACTATGACTTTGTCATAACAGAGATAGGTGGTACAATAGGCGACATCGAGAGTGCACCGTTTCTCGAGGCCATCAGACAGATGAAATGGGAACTCGGGAAAAATGCGGTAAGCATACACCTCACTTACATCCCGTACCTCAAGGCAGCAGGAGAACTGAAGACCAAGCCTACGCAACACTCTGTGAAGGAGCTTCAGAGCCAAGGCATACAGCCCGACATACTGGTACTGAGAACGGAGAAGCATCTTGATGAAAGCATACTGAAAAAGGTGGCTTCATTCTGTAATGTCGACATCGACTGCGTGGTACAGAGCGAAGACCTGCCTTCTATTTACGAAGTGCCTGTCAACATGCAAAACCAGGGACTCGACACCGCCATACTCAAGAAACTCAACATGCCGGTGGGCGAGACTCCAAGCCTCGGGCCATGGAAAAGCTTCCTCGAAAGAAGAAACAACGCTAAAGAGGAGGTTGTCATCGGACTCGTGGGCAAGTACGACCTGCAGGACGCATACAAAAGCATAAGAGAAAGCCTCTCACAGGCAGGAACATACAACGACCACAAGGCCGTACTGAAATTCATAAATTCTGAGACTCTCACCGACGACAACGTGGCCGAAAGCCTCAACGCCGTGGACGGAGTGGTCATCTGCCCGGGATTCGGACAGCGTGGCATAGAAGGAAAGATTACCGCCATCAAATACACCAGGACCCACGACATTCCTACATTCGGTATTTGTCTCGGTATGCAGATGATGGTAATCGAGTTCGCGCGCAACGTGCTCGGATATGCCGACGCCAACAGCCGCGAGATGGACGAGAAGACTCCACATAACGTCATCGACATTATGGAGGAACAGAAAGACATCACCATGATGGGAGGAACAATGCGCCTCGGAGCCTTCGACTGCAAGCTGCGCCAAGGTTCAAGGGTGATTGACATATACAAACAAGACCACATACAGGAACGTCACCGCCACCGCTACGAGTTCAACAACCGTTACATAACCGAATACGAACGTCACGGTATGCAGTGCGTGGGACGAAACCCTGAAAGCGACCTCGTCGAGATAGTGGAAATACCAGGACTGAAATGGTTCATCGGCACTCAGTTCCATCCCGAGTACCAGAGCACAGTACTGAAACCTCATCCACTGTTCCTCGACTTCGTCAAGACAGCGATAGCAAATAAACAATAAATTACTATAATGAACAAGAACACTATTATCGGATTCATCCTGATGGCAGCCATACTCTTTGGCTTCTCATGGTACAACCAGCCCTCGGAAGAACAGATAAACGCTCAGAGAAAACAAGACTCAATTGAGAATGTACTTAAACAGAAGGCTGACCAGCAGCAGAAAGCAATGGCTGCCGCAAAGAAGGCGAAAGAACAGGCCGCACTGGCAGACACCACCGCCCTCTTCCACTCAGCCCTCAGCGGACAAAGCCGGAAGCTGACGCTGAAGAACGAAAAGCTGCGCCTTACCGTCGACACCAAGGGCGGCTACGTGTCTTCTGTCACTCTCTTCGGATTCAAGGACCGTAGCGGTGCCGATGACCTCACTCTCTTCTCCCACAATGAGCAGAGCCTCAACTTCATGCTCGCCGGAAAAGACTTGAACATCATCACACAAGACCTCTATTTCGAGCCGTCGAACGCTACCGACTCCACGCTCACACTCACAGCAAAGGCAGGCAACGGTGGCGAACTGACACTCAACTACCGACTCGGCCGTAACTACCTCGTCAACCTCTCGCTGCAGGCAAAGGGACTCGAAGGCATATTTGCGCCTAACTACAAGCAGATGGACATCGAGTGGAACGGTAAATGCAGACAGCAGGAGAAAGGCTACACCTTCGAGGGACGCTATGCAACACTCACATACAAGGAAAAGGACGACGACTCCGACTACATAAACGAGACGGAGAAAATCATCGACGAACCTATGGAGTTTGCCATCGACTGGCTTGCCTTCAAGGACCAGTTCTTCAGCACTGTGCTCATACCGAAGAGCGACATCGCCAAGAACTCACTGCTCTCAAGCATACCTATGGAAAAAGGTTCCGGCTACCTAAAGCAGTATCAGGCAAAGTTCAAGACAGACTTCGACCCAACAGGCAACACACCATCAGAGTTTGAGATTTATTTCGGTCCTAACGACTTCCAGGCCCTCAAGGCTGTTGACGACGAATGCTCGTTCGACAAGAATCTCGACATGCAGCAGCTCGTATACTTGGGATGGCCTATCGTGAGGCTCATCAACCGCTGGTTCACCATCTACGTCTTCGACTGGCTCACCTCATGGGGTTTCAACATGGGTATCGTCCTGATACTCATCACCATGCTTCTTAAGGCTATCACCTATCCACTGGTGAAGAAAAGCTATATGAGCTCAGCCAAGATGAGAGTGCTCAAACCAAAACTCGACGAGGCCACAAAGCAATACAACAAGCCTGAGGACCAGATGATGAAGCAGCAGGCCATGATGCAACTCTACTCACAATACGGCGTAAGCCCTCTTGGAGGATGCCTGCCGATGCTCATCCAGCTGCCTATTTGGGTAGCCATGTTCAACTTCGTGCCAAACGCCATACAGTTGCGCGGACAGAGTTTCCTATGGATCGACGACCTCTCCACCTACGACCCAATCATCGAGTGGGGAACAAACATCTGGCTCATTGGCGACCACCTGAGCCTCACCTGTATTCTCTTCTGCGTGGCAAACATTCTCTATTCTGTAATGAGCATGCGCCAGCAAAAAGACCAGATGGTGGGACAGCAGGCTGAACAGATGAAGATGATGCAGTGGATGATGTATCTCATGCCGCTGATGTTCTTCTTCATGTTCAACGACTATGCTGCTGGACTCAACTTCTACTACTTCATCTCGCTCTTCTTCTCGGCCGCCATCATGTGGGTGCTGAGAAAAACCACTAACGACGCCAAGCTTCTCGCCATACTTGAGGAAAGATACAAGGAAAACAAGGCGAACCCAAAGAAGCAGAGCGGACTGGCAGCAAGACTCGAGGCCATGCAAAAACAGGCTGAGGAACTGCGCAAACTGCGTGAACAACAAAACCAAAAAAGATAAGATTATGAACATTTTAAAGACCTTAGCAATAGCCGCTGCCATGACTGCGGCTATTGCACCTGCTAATGCACAGGAAAACGTGAACATCGGAAAGAACAACATCAAACTGAAAAGCGACCTCATGACACCTGAAGCCTTATGGGCCATGGGACGCATTGCCTCAGCAGAAGCCGCTCCGGACGGAAAAAACATTGTCTACCAGGTGGGATACTACAGCGTGAAGGCTAACAAGGGACATCAGGTCATCTGCATCGTAGACGCAAACGGCAACAACAGAAAGCAGCTGACCAAAAGTGCCAAAAACGAGACCGACCCCACTTGGATTGAGGGCGGACAACGCATCGCGTTCCTCACCGGAGGACAAATATGGTCGATGAATCCCGACGGAACCGACCGCCGACAGCTCACCCACGACAAGACCGGCATCGATGCCTTCCGTTTCTCACCTGACGGCAAGAAAGTGATTCTTGTCAAAACCACTCCTTTCAACGAGATAATAAAGAAAAACCCCGACGACCTGCCACTCGCTACCGGACGCCGTGTGACCGACCTCATGTACCGCCACTGGGACCACTATGTTGAGACCCAGCAGCATCCGTACCTCGCCGACGTCACAGCAGAAGGCATCACCGAAGGATACGACATCATGAAGGGCGAACCCTACGAGTGCCCTATGGAACCGTTCGGAGGCATAGAGCAGTTGGCATGGAGCCCCGACTCAAAAACCATTGCCTACACAAGCCGCAAGAAGACCGGACTCGACTATGCCATCTCAACCGACTCTGACATATATCTATATAATATAGGTACGCGCGAGACACGCAACCTGTGCAAGCCTGCCGACTACAAGGCTCCAAAGGTAGTAGCGTCACACACACTGAAAGACCAGGCAGTGAACGCTCCTGAAAACCTTAAGAACAATCCCGGCTACGACCAGAACCCGCAGTTCTCGCCAGACGGACGATATGTGGCATGGCAGTCGATGGCTCGTGACGGCTACGAGGCCGACCTCAACCGCCTTTGCGTCTACGACCTCACCACAGGCGAGAAAAACTATGTCAGCACTTCGTTCGACTCAAACGTAGACGCATTCTGCTGGAACGCCGACTCAAAAACCCTCTCGTTCATAGGTGTATGGCACGGATGCATCAACATGTATCAGGTTGACCTGAAAGGTGTGGTGCGTCAGATTACCGACGACGTGGCCGACTACGGAAGCGTATCGCTCGCACACGACGGCAAGAAACTCCTCGCCACACGCCAGAGCTTCTCCGCGCCTACCGACATCTACATCGTCACTCCAGGAAAGGACGTGAAGAAAACCGTAGTCACACAGGTTACCCGCGAAAACGAACACATCCTCTCCCAGTTGTCATTCGGCAAGGTGGAGAAGCGTTGGGTGAAGACCACCGACGGCAAGGACATGCTCACATGGATCATTCTCCCGTCCAATTTCGACCCGAACAAGAAATACCCTACCCTTCTCTTCTGCGAAGGCGGCCCACAGAGCCCCGTAAGCCAGTTCTGGAGCTACCGCTGGAACTTCCAGATTATGGCAGCCAACGGCTACGTCATAGTGGCTCCTAACCGTCGCGGACTTCCAGGATTCGGCCACGAGTGGAACGAGGCAGTCAGCAGCGACTGGACAGGACAGTGCATACGCGACTATCTCTCAGCCATCGACGATGCAGCCGACAACCTTCCTTATGTCGACCGCGACAGACTTGGAGCTGTCGGAGCCAGCTTCGGCGGATTCAGCGTCTACTATCTCGCAGGTCATCACGACAAGCGTTTCAAGTGTTTCATATCTCACGACGGAGCCTTCAACCTCGAGTCGATGTACACCGACACCGAGGAGGCATGGTTCAGCAACTGGGAGTATGACGATGCCTACTGGAACAAGGGTCAGACCGACGCCGCCCGTCGCACCTACGAGAACTCACCTCATAAGTTCATCGACAAATGGGACACTCCGATACTCTGTATCCACGGTGAGCTCGACTATCGCATCAACTACAACCAGGGCATGGGAGCCTTCAACGCAGCACGCATGCACGGCATCCCCGCCGAGTTGCTCATCTTCCCCGATGAAAACCACTGGGTACTGAAGCCCCAGAACGGAGTACTCTGGCAGCGCACCTTCTTCAACTGGCTCGATAGATGGCTGAAATAAAAGGAGTTAAGGACAAAACAATAAACAATACTAATATGACAGAGATTATCAAACAAAAATTAAATGACAGCGCAGCCGCACGTTGGACTGCCCTGGTTCTCGTAGCCTCCATGATGTTCTTCGGCTACATGTTTGTCGATGTGATGTCACCGCTTCAGTCTCTCATAGAGCAAGAGCGCGGCTGGAGTCCCGACGTCTTCGGCACCTACGCCGCCGGCGAGTA
This sequence comes from uncultured Prevotella sp., assembly GCA_945614335.1. Taxonomy (GTDB): domain Bacteria; phylum Bacteroidota; class Bacteroidia; order Bacteroidales; family Bacteroidaceae; genus Prevotella. The sequence goes on along the minus strand of CALZAP010000001.1, from coordinate 2,329 downwards.
CATCCTCAACGTGTTCGGCTTCCTCATCGTGGCCGGTATCATCCTCGACAAGTGCGGCATCCGCTTCACTGGCGAGCTCTCAGCATCGATGATGTTCATCGGAGCCTGCATCAAGTACTACGCCATCAGCGATTCTTTCGCCGGCACAGGCCTCGCCCAGTGGCTCGACTCTTGGTGGGTGGCCATGCCAGCCAGCGCCAAGCTCGCCTCCTTCGGCTTCATGATTTTCGGCTGCGGCTGTGAGATGGCAGGAACAACAGTGTCGAAGGCCATTGCAAAATGGTTCAAGGGCAAGGAGATGGCACTCGCCATGGGTCTTGAGATGGCCATAGCCCGTGTAGGTGTGTTCGCAATATTCTCCATCTCCCCCATCATTGCCGACAAGATGGGCACCGTGTCAGCACCTGTAGGTTTCTGCACAGCACTGCTGTTCATCGGACTCATCACATTCACCGTCTTCTGCATCATGGACCGCAAGCTCGACCGTCAGCTCGGCATCTCCGGCAAGGGTGGCGACGGCGAAGAGGAGTTCAAGGCTTCCGACCTGAAAAACATCCTCACCAGCCGCATCTTCTGGGTGGTGGCACTGCTCTGCGTGCTCTACTATTCAGCCATCTTCCCGTTCCAGCGCTACGGTGCCAACATGTTGCAGTGCAACCTCGACGGAATCTCACCCACCGACGCTTCCAACATCTTCCGTTGGTTCCCCATCGGTGCGGCAGTCATCACACCGTTCCTTGGCTCATATCTCGACCATAAGGGCAAGGGTGCCACAATGCTCATGTGGGGTGCCATACTTCTTATAACCTGCCACCTCATCTTCGCCTTTGTGCTGCCGTCAACCCACAGCTACCTTATTGCCTACTCCACCATCGTGCTGCTCGGCATTTCATTCGCCCTCGTTCCCGCAGCCCTTTGGCCCAGCGTACCGAAAATTATCGACGAGAAAGTGCTTGGCAGTGCCTACTGTCTCATTTTCTGGGTTCAGAACTTCGGTCTCTGCTTTGTGCCAATGCTCATAGGTAGTGTTCTTGCAAGCTCAAATGCCGACAATCCGGCAGTTATTGCCGCAAAGGCTTCCGGTGCCGAGTTCATACCATACAACTACACCATGCCTCTCGTCATCTTTGCTTGCTTCGGAGTGGCCGCCCTCCTTTTGGCCGCCTATCTGAAACTCATCGACAAGAAGCACAACTACGGACTGGAAGAGCCGAACATCAAGAAATAATCTCCACACTTATAACGCAAAAAATCCCTATGTAAAGCCCTCCGCCATGTGTAATATTCAACACAGGCGGAAGGCTCTTTAGTTTTATGGCATTTCACCGTCCTCCGATTCAGATGTCACCTCTATTTCAATATCCTTTTTCTTTTTCAGGTGGTCCATAAGTTCACGGAACACTATGCCCGAGTCCATGAGGCAGTTTGCAGACTCAATTCCCACCAGAATACATCCAGCCGAATGTTTCGGCACATTGCCCGTATGAATCTGTATGCCAGTGAAGTGTGGCACGTTCTGAAGCCACGGAACCATGCGGCCATGCTTCTTCGACCATCCGATTTTCACCTTGTAAGTGCCTTCCGGTATGGCTGTCTTGCCCTTCACTTTCTTTTCCTTGCTCCAGTCGATGGAATGAGGTTCAAGGGTGTCGCAATACCACCCGATACCTTCCACGTATAGTTCTCCGAGAGTCCTGTCCTCCAAGAACTTTTTTCTTACTAATAATAATTTCATACCTTATAATATTAAACTGTTAAACTGTTTATTGTTAATACTACTTTTTCTTTATTTTTTTAATTACATCATTGTATGACTCAAAGTCAACGAGTTTTCTTGTCCTCCACATGCAGAGCTGAGATTTAATAGTGTTTAAATCAACTGATTTATTCATTCTTTTTCGCAATATGATCAAGTCCTCAATTTTAAACTCGTCCTTTAGGAGTAAAAGCATATTCTTTGGTCCTCGATTTGAAGTAGCGTTCACTTCCTCATTTTGGGCATCGTCGAGCATTTTGCCAATGATGTTCATTTTAACCCAGAGATCATATCGAAGCGACCACTCCATGTAGTCCTGAATCTCCTTAGTCCACTGCTCGCCGTTCATCACGAAGAGCATCATGCCTTTAAGCCATGCAATCACGGTTGATCGGTAGCTCAATGTGAGATAAGCGTCAGAGCCATACAGAGCAGCCAATTTTTCGTTCTCATCACAGAGATGCTCGGCAAAATTGTTGCAATTCTCGCATGGTATTTCACCAGACAACGTAGAGAGTTTCTGTGTTATCTTTCTCACATCATCTATATATTTTGAGTCATACTCCTTAAATA